>CAXUIE010000163.1:0-7379 GCA_964250825.1 uncultured Acidisphaera sp.
GCTATCAGCCGTGGGTTGGGCCTATGACCGCCTCCTCGGCGCGCTGCCGCAAACAGAGCAACCGATTGTGGTCGACGTGACGCCGGGCGCCGCCGGCCCGGACTGGCAGCCGGACGTCAAGGAGGAACTGCGGCTCGCCAACACCGACAACAGCCGCGAGATGCCGCCCTACATCCGGCGCACTCGCGACGATCGTTTGCTCGTCACCGTGGCCGAGCCGGTGGAGCGCAATCGCCACACCGTCGGCATCATCCTGCTGACCCGGCAGGCGCGCGAGGTGGACGAAAGCCTGTTCACTGTCCGGATGTCGATTTTGATCCTGTTCTCGCTGGCGCTGCTGCTGACGGTGCTGCTCTCCTGGTATCTTTCGCTCACGATCGCGCGGCCCATCCTGCGTCTCGCCGGCGTCGCCGCGCAGATGCAGGAGGGCAAAGGACGCGCCGGCGCGGTGCCGGCTTCGCTGAGCAGGCGTGGCGACGAGGTGGGCGCGCTGGCGAGCGCGCTCGACGCGTCGGCGGCCGCACTCTGGACGCGGATGGACGCGATCGAGCAGTTCGCCGCCGACGTCGCGCACGAGATCAAGAACCCGCTTTCCTCCATTCGAAGCGCCATCGAAACCCTACGCCGCGTCGAGGATCCGGGGCAGCAGCGCCGGTTGCTCGCCATCATCGGCGATGACGTCATACGCCTCGATCGCCTCATCAGCGACATCAGCGACGCTTCGCGGGTGGATGCCGAACTGTCGCGCGCCCTTTTCGCGCGCTTGCGGACCTACCTGAGCCGGTCGACGTGGCGCCGATCCGGCGCACCCTAAAGGAGATCGACGAAGCGACGCGCGGGGAGGCCGACCCGCTCCTCGAACTGGACGCGCCCACGGGCGAGCTCGTCGTGCCCGCGGTCGAGGACCGGCTGGTGCAGGTGCTGCGCAACCTGATTGGCAACGCTCGCTCGTTCAGCCCGAAGCGCGGCCGAATCGGGCTACGCGCCCGCGAGACGGGCGGGATGATCGAGATCAGCGTGGAGGACGACGGCCCGGGCATCCCGGAGGGCAAGCGGGAGCACATCTTCGACCGGTTCTATTCCGAGCGGCCGCAGGGCGAGCGGTTCGGCCAACACTCGGGGCTCGGCTTGTCGATCAGCCGGCAGATCGTGGAAGCGCTGGGCGGCCGGATCAGCGCCGAGAACCGGCGCGACGCCGCCGGGCGGGTGCTGGGCGCCCGCTTCGTGGTCCGATTGCCGAAGGCATGAACGTGCCACGAAACGCTCCGGATGTCGCCGCGTTCGCCGTTCATGAGCGAGCGATTGGCGCAGGATTACAGCCCGGACGCCAATAAGCGGCGCACGGAACAGGCGCGGGCCGAAATCAGGTCGAGGCAGGCCGACGCCGCGTCGGCTTCGCTTCTCGTCATCGCCGTCCTGGGCGTGCTCTACACGCTGTATCTCGCGCAAGAGATCGTGCTGCCGTTCGTGCTGGCGGCCGTGCTCAACCTTCTGCTCCAGCCGGCCAAGCGATTTCTGACCAGCAAACTGCGCGTGCCGTCGGCGCTTGCCTCCATCGCGCTGATCCTCGCCCTGTTTTGCGTGGTGGCCGGCATCGCGGCCGGTATTTCCGTACCGGCCTCGACCTGGGTGAGCCGCGCGCCCGAGGCGCTTCCCAAGCTGCAGCGCAAGCTCGGCGCGCTGCAGGGTCCGATCCAGTACCTCGAAACGGGCGCCCAGCAGATCGAGCATCTCTTGGGGCAGGCCGGCGCGGGCCAGGGAGGAGCGGCCGCCGCTCAGGAACCAAAATCGCCGCAACCGGTGGCGGTGAGCCAGTCACCCGGATTGAGCGGCGTCGGGATGACCGTGCTCGCCGGAACCAGGGCGTTCCTCGGTCAACTATTTACGATCCTCTTCTTTCTCCTGTGGGCGGGAGATACCCTGCTGCGCTCGTTTGTCGAGATCATGCCGACCTTTGGCGACAAGCGACGAGTGGTGGAGATCGGCAACGAGATCGAGGGCAACATCTCGGGATACCTCGCGACGATCACCGTGATGAACATCCTGGTCGGGATCGCGAACGGGCTTTCCACCTGGGCCTGCTGCCTGCCTGACCCGTTGCTCTGGGGCACCCTCGCGTTTCTGCTGAACTATATTCCCATCCTCGGCCCGTTCAGCGGCGTGGCGATCTTCTTCGCCGTCGGGCTGTTCACCTATGACACCATCTGGTGGGCGCTGCTGCCGGCCGGAATCTACCTGATTATCCACGTGATCGAGGGTGAAACGGTCACGCCCATGCTGGTTGCCCACCGCTTCACCCTCAATCCCGTGCTGGTGATTTTATCCCTGTTTTTCTGGGATTGGATGTGGGGTGTGATGGGCGCGTTGCTGGCCGTGCCACTGCTCGCGATCTGCAAGGTGATCTGCGACCACATCGACGTGCTGACCCCGCTTGGCCACATGATCGGGGGATCGCCCAAGAAGCGCGTCGCGGCGACCTAACCGCCGCCGATCTTGGGGATGAGGTACACCTCGCTGTCGGGGCCGATCGTGGCTCCGTAAGCGTCCTGGTAGATCGTGCCGTCGATCGCGATCGCCATGCCTTCCTCGACTTGCCGCCCGAGTCCGGGAAAGCGCTCCTCCAGTTCTCCCACGAGCCGGCGAAAGCTGGTGGCCGACACGTCGAACTCGCTAGCACCCCGGGTGTATGCGCGAAGCGTGGAGCCGGAAATCACGACCCTAGGCACGCAGCCTCACCTGGCCCCCTTTCCCAAACTCGGGAAAGGAGATTGTCGGTGGACCCTTACCCGCGCGCATCAAGCGCCGCGCGTATCTTCGGCGGCGACATCGGCAGGCTCGCCATCCGCAAGCCCGTCGCCCCGCGGATGGCATTGGCGACGGCGGCCATCGGCGGCACGATCGGGACCTCGCCCACCCCCTTGGCGCCGAACGGGTGTCGCGGGTTCGGCACCTCCACCATCACCGTGTCGATCATGGGAAGGTCGGACGCGACGGGCACCCGGTAGTCGAGGAAGCCGCAGTTATCCATCACGCCGCGGTCGTTGTAGATGTATTCCTCGTTCAACGCCCAGCCGATGCCCTGCACCGCCCCACCCTGCATTTGCCCCTCGACGTAGCTCGGGTGGATGGCGCGCCCCACGTCCTGCACCGCCGTGTAGCGCAGCACGGTCGTCTTGCCGGTCTCCGGGTCCACCTCGACGTCGCAGATGTGCGTGGCGAACCCCGGCCCCGCGCCCTGCGCGTTGATGCCCTGCTCGGCGCCGATCGGCCCGCCGGTGCGGCCAGCCTTCATGGCGATCTCCGGCAGGGTCAGCGGGTCGAAGTTGCCGGCGTTGGCGCCGGCCGGGTAAGCGGCGCCGTCCTTCCACTCGACCGCTTCGGCGGGAATGTCCCAGATCAGCGCCGCGCGCTGCTTCAGGATCTCCACGACCTTCTCGGCGGCTTGCGTCACGGCCATCCCGGTCGCGAACGTCACGCGCGAGCCGCCCGTGAGGTGCGAGAAGCCGAGCGAGGAGGTATCCGCCACGATCGGCCGGCACTTCTCGACCGGGATGCCGAGCACCTCGGCGGCCATCATCGCCATCGCGGCGCGCGAACCGCCGATGTCGGGGTTGCCGGAGATCACGACGGCGGTGCCGTCCTCGGCGATGTGCACGGCACCCGAGCTTTCGCCGCCGATGTTGAACCAGAAGCCCGAAGCCACGCCGCGACCCTGATTCGGCCCGAGCGGCGCCGCGTAGTTCGGATGCTTCTTCGCGGCCTCGAGCGTCTCGACATAGCCGATATTGTTGAAGGTCGGCCCGTAGGCGGCCTTGGTGCCGTCCCTGGCGGCGTTCTTGAGGCGGAACGCGATCGGGTCCATGCGGATCTTCCGCGCGATCTCGTCCATCACGCTTTCGGTCGCGAACGTCGAGATCGGAGCGCCGGGCGCGCGATAGGCCGCGACCTTGGGGCGGTTGGACACCACGTCGTAGCCGGTGATGGCGACGTTCTTGAGATCGTACATCGCGAAGCACGTCATGCAGCCCGGCTGCACCGGCGAGCCCGGGAACGCGCCGGCCTGGAACTTCAGCGTGGCTTGCGCGCCCGTGATCGTCCCGTCCATCCTGGCGCCGACCTTCACCTCGATCGTGCCGCCCGACGTCGGCCCGGTGGCGCGGAACACCTCATCTCTGGTCATCACCATCTTGACCGGCCGTCCCGACTTCTTCGACAGCGCGAGCGCCACCGGCTCGAGATAGACGAGCGTCTTGCCGCCGAAGCCGCCGCCGATCTCGGCGGGGATGGCGCGGATGCTGGACAACTCGATGCCGAGCAGCTTGGCGCAGTAGGCGCGCACCATGAACTGGCCCTGGCTCGAACTCCACACCTGACATTGCCCGTCGGAACCGTAGCTCACCACGCAGGCGTGCGGCTCGATGTAGGCTTGATGCACCGGTGCGGTGTCGTATTTGCCTTGCACGATCACGTCGGCATCGCGGAAACCCGCCTCCGGATCGCCGAGCTGGAAGTGGACGCGCTTGGCCACGTTTGACGGGGTGCTCGGCTTCTGCGCCATACCCTGCGTGAACAGGTCCTCGTGCAGCAGCGGCGCGTCCGGCTGCATCGCGTCTTCCACGTCGATGACGTGGGGCAGCACCTCGTATCGCACGTCGATCAGATCGAGGGCGGCGTCGCACACCGAGTCGGAGATGGCGGCGACGGCGGCGATCGCGTGGCCGTCGTACAGCACCTTGCCGCGGGCCATGCAGTTGCGCGAAAGGTCACGGAAGTTCATCGGCCCTTCGCCGACGAACGCCTCCTCGGAGGCGATGTTCGGAAAGTCCGCGGCGGTGACGATCGCCTTGACGCCCGGCACCTTCGATGCCGCGGATACGTCGATCGACACGATGCGCGCGTGCGCGTGGGGGCTGCGCTTGACCTTGGCCCAGATCATGCCGGGCATCGTCATGTCGGCGCCGAACGCGGCGCGGCCGGTCACCTTGTCGGCGCCGTCCGGTCGGATGGGCCGTGTTCCCACCACACGGAGGTCGGCCTTGTTGCCTACATAAGTCATGCCACGGCTTCTCCTCGCATCTCGGCGGCGGCGTCCAGCACCGCGCGAATCACTTTGTCATAGCCGGTGCAACGGCAAAGATTGCCGGCGAGCCAGTAGCGCGTCTCGGTCTCGGTCGGATCGGGGTTGCGGTCGAGCAGCGCCTTGGCCGCGACGATCAGCCCCGGCGTACAGAAGCCACACTGCAACGCGGCGTGCTCGAGGAATTTGCGCTGCACCGGATGGAGCTCATCACCGGTGGCGATCCCCTCGATGGTCGTGACCTCGTGTCCCTCCGCCTCGACGGCGAGCACCAAGCAGGAGCAGGTGAGCCGCCCGTCGACGATGACGCTGCAAGCGCCGCAGTCGCCCGACCCGCAGCCTTCCTTGCTGCCGGTGAGGTGCAGCTGGTTGCGGAGCGCGTCGAGCAGCGTTTGCTGCGGCTCGCACAGGAACTCCGCCGGCTCGCCGTTCACCGTGGTGCTGACGTGGATCTTGCTCATTCAGTGTCTCCCGGCGCCATCGACCCCGCGGGCACGGTCCCAGGCGATGGCGGCCGTTCGGCGCGCGAGCACGCCGGCCACCTTGATGCGGTAGTCGATGGTGCCGCGCTTGTCGTCGATTGGCTTGCAAATGGCGCGCGCGGCGCTGTCCAGCGCCGCGAGCGTAGTGTCGTCCAGGGTGTGGCCGATCAGCGCCGCCGTCCCGTCCGGCACCAGCACCGGGGTCGGCGCGACGGCGCCCAGCGCGACGCGCGCGGCGGTGCAAACGCCGTTCTCGTCCAAGGTGACGCACACGCCACAGCCGACGACCGCGATGTCCATTTCCGTGCGCGGGATGAAGCGGAGATAGGCGTCCCCCGCGCGCGGCGGACGCGGCGGCAGTCGAAACGAGATGATGAACTCGCCCTTGGCAAGCGAATTACGACCCGGCCCGATGATGATGGTTTCGACCGGCGCCTCGCGAGTGCCGTTCGGCCCCGCGATCAGGCAGGTGGCCCCGGCGGCGATCATCGCGGGCACGCTGTCGGCCGCGGGCGAGGCGTTGCACAGATTGCCCGCGAGCGAGGCGCGGCCCTGCACCTGCTTGGAGCCGATCAGGTTCGCCGCCTCGACCACGCCCGGCCAAGCGGCGCGCCGCGCCGCGTGCTCGCCGAGCTCCGCGCCGGGCGTGGCCGCGCCGATGACGAAGCCGCCCGCGTCGGCGCGCACCCCCATGATGCCGGGAATCTTCTTGGTATCCACGATCAGCTCGGGCCGCGCGCGACCGGAGCGGAGCTGGACCAGGAGGTCGGTGCCGCCCGACAGGGGCTTGGCCAAGCCAGACACGCCGGACAACAGTCTGACGGCTTCTTCCAATGTCGCGGGCGCTGCATAGCTAAGGTCGGGCATGATGGCTCCTCAACGGCGCGCAAGACCCAACCGATCGGCTGCCGGCCAGCGCGTCCTCACGCTACGGCAGAACGCGCAATCGGTCGAGTAGCGGATGGAACCGGTGAGTAGCGCCCCGCTACTAGTCCTCCCCTTCCGCTTCCCGCCGCAGCCGGCGGAAGCTGCGCACGCTGAACGGCAGCATGCCGAGATAGATCAACCCGGCCGCCGCCAGCGCCGCCCACGGGTCGGCCAACAGCAATGCCGCGAACGTGCCGGTGCCGAGCATCACCGCGAGCACGTACTCGGCGGGAACCTTGAAGTTCTTGAAGCTCCAAACCGGCAGGGTGGAGATCAGCAGCACGGCCGAGCCGGCGAGCACCAAGGCGTTGAACGCCGCCGACTGCGCGATCGCGAGCAGCCAATTCCAGCCGATCTCGCGCGCTTCCAGGCCGAGGAACAGCGGGAACAGCGCGAGCCCGGCTCCGGCGGGAGCGGGGACGCCGGTGAATAAATTGTAGTTGTCGGCCGGGCGCGGGCCGGCATCGAGGGAGGCATTGAAGCGCGCGAGCCGGAGCGCCATGCACACCGTGAAGAACAAGCACGGGACGAAACCGTAGCCCCGCGCGACTTGCAACGACCAGAGATAGATGATGAACGCCGGGGCGACGCCGAAGCACAGAAAATCGGCTAGGCTGTCGAATTCCGCGCCGAACCGGGTCACGGCCCGCAGCAGCCGGGCGAGCCGACCGTCCAGGCCGTCGATGCAGCCCGCGACCACGACGGCGACCGCCGCAGGGCCGAACCGCCCCTCAAGCGCGAACCGCATTCCCGTCAGCCCGGCGCACAGGCCGAGCAGGGTCATCAGGTTGGGGATGATGCGGTTGAATGACGGCCCCTTGTAGCGCGGCCGCGCCCGCCGCGGCCGCGGCCGGAGATGCCCGCGCCGGCGCCGGATGGGCGCCCCGGGCCGC
>CAXUIE010000164.1:0-1143 GCA_964250825.1 uncultured Acidisphaera sp.
TGCTGATTGTGACGACGGCGCTGCTGCGCAAGCTGCGCATCGAGGAGCGGTTCCTCGAGGAGCTGTTCCCGCATGAGTATTCGCGCTACCGGCGCGAGGTCGGCGCGCTGCTGCCCTGGTCCGGCTCGCTCCAGCGGGAGAGATAGAGGCGCGGCAGCTCGTCCGGATACGGCGTGAACGTCAGGTCGCGCGAGAATCCGTAGGTCACCGTATAGGTGTAGAGTGGCAGCCAGTCGGCATGCGCCGTGATGGCATGGATCGCTTGCGCGTAGTCGCTGTCGCGCCGCGTGGCATCGCGAGTCGCTCCGGCATCCTCGATCAGGTCGCGGACCTGCGGATCGCGCGTGTAGTCTTCCGGCGTGAAGGTGAAGAAGTGCGGCAGGATGGCGGAGACGTCATTGATCGCGTAGCTGCCCCAGTCGCCTGCCTGCATCCGCGTCTCGCCCTCGATCGCGCGCAGCACCACCTCGCCGGGCGGCAACTGGATTACCTGGGTGTCGATCCCGATCGCCCGCAGGTATCCCTGCATCGCCGCGGACCAACGTGGGGGCTCGTAGGTCACGAGCTGGACGGAAAAGCCATGCGGATATCCGGCCTCGGTCAGAAGCTGACGAGCGCGAGCCGGATCATAGGCGTATCGCACGGCGGCGGCCGAGATACAGCCGATCTGGGCGGGGTAGCACGGCGCATCCAGCGGCCGCGACCCCGCGCCCGCCAGATCGCGCGCCATCGCGCTTCGGTCGAAGGCAAGGAAGATCGCCTGACGGACCTTCTCGTTGGCGAGGGGATTGTCCTCGCCGGTGCGTCCGGCCGCATCCAGCGAGATGTAGCCGATCCGCATGGATTCCGCCTGGATTGCTGTCAGGCGGGCATTGCGGCTAATCGCCGGAATACGGTCGGGGTCGAACTTCCAGATCCAGTCGGCGGCGCCATCGAGCAGGTCGGCCAGTTCGGTGGTCGCGTCCGGGACGACGCGGATCAGGATATGCCCGATCGCGGGACGACCCTTCGGACTGTCGGGATAGTAGCCGTCGAAGCGGGCGAGCTCGATCCCGGTCGCAGGATCGTTGCGAACAACGCGATACGGGCCGGTGCCGATGGGCGCGCGTGCGAACCCGTCGGCGCCCACCCGCTCGCGATAGG
>CAXUIE010000164.1:1153-7305 GCA_964250825.1 uncultured Acidisphaera sp.
CGCGAAATACTGGAGCGCGGCCGGCATCGGACGCTTCAGACGCACGCGCACGCTATCGGGGCCGAGCACCTCGGCCCCGGCCAGCCAGTTATAGATGCTTGGCGCTGACAGCCGTCGGTCGGACGCTACCGTGTTGATGGTGTATGCCACATCCTCGGCGCTGAACGGATCGCCATTATGCCAGGTGACGCCGTGGCGCAGCGTGAACACCAGCGTCTTGTCGTCCTCCCAAGTCCAGGCGGTGGCGAGCAGCGGACGAATCTCGAAGCTGCGCGGGTCGCGGTAGACGAGCGTGTCCCAGATCTCGTGCGCGAGCACGAAACCCGCGCGGAGCTGGTTGGAATACGGGTCGAGATTAGGGATCGCTTCGCGCCAGGAGATGCGCAGTGTATCGGCGGCGCGCTGCGCATGGGCCCACGCGGCACTGCCGAGAAGCGCGAGCGCGGGGAGAAGGACCGCGAGCCCGCGCCTCACGCCGGCACGGCCCGCCCGCGCGCCGCGGGTATGCCCGGCGCGCCGAGGGCGGCCGGCGGGACGTCCTTGAGCCCGCCGCCGAAATCCCCGATCGGGGTGCGCACGCCCGAGACGACGACCACTTCACGCTGCATGGGAGCGGTTCCTTACCCGTTTGACCGGAACCATATGACGACTCGCCGGCGCTGCCTATCGTCGCCGGCCGACTTTGGAAGAACGCCATGGACGCCATCACCTTGACCGACGAGCACCCGGTCCGATTCGATCTGCTGACCGAGAACCCGGTCTACAAGCCGTTCCGCTATCCGTGGGCGTACGAAGCGTGGCTCATCCAGCAGCGCGTCCATTGGCTGCCCGAAGAGGTGCCGCTCGCCGATGACGTGAAGGACTGGCACCGCAATCTCACCACCGGCGAGCGCAACCTGCTCACCCAGATCTTCCGCTTCTTCACCCAAGCGGACGTCGAGGTGAACAACTGCTACATGAAGCACTACAGCCAGGTGTTCAAACCCACCGAAGTGCTGATGATGCTGTCGGCGTTCTCCAACACCGAAACCATCCACGTGGCCGCCTACAGCCACCTGCTCGACACGATCGGCATGCCCGAGATCGAGTACCAGGCGTTCCTCCGCTACAAGGAGATGAAGGACAAGTACGACTACATGCAGGCATTCCGGGTCGACAGCCGGCCCGAGATCGCCAAGACCCTGGCGGCGTTCGGCGCCTTCACCGAAGGGCTACAGCTGTTCGCCTCGTTCGCCATCCTCCTCAATTTCCCGCGTTTCGGGAAAATGAAGGGAATGGGGCAGATCATTTCCTGGTCGGTGCGCGACGAAACCCTGCACTGCAATTCGATCGTCCAGCTGTTCCGCACCTTCGTCGCGGAAAACCCGGAAATCTGGACCGAGGAGCTCAAGCGGGAGATCTACGTCACTTGCGCGACCATCGTGGACCACGAGGACGCGTTCATCGACCTTGCCTTCGAGCAAGGCCCCGTCGAGGGCCTCCATTCACGTTCTGTTAAGGAATACATCCGATATATCGCGGATCGGCGTCTCGTTCAGCTCGGGCTGCTGCCGCTCTATCACGTGTCCCGCAACCCGCTGCCCTGGCTCGACGAGATGCTGAACGCCGTGGAGCACACCAACTTCTTCGAAAATCGAGCAACGGAATACAGCAAAGCGTCAACCACCGGGACCTGGGAGGACGCGTTCGGGGACGGGCCGGCGGGCATCCCCGCATAACCGCCACAGTCGCGGGCGCGCGATCACGCCTTTCGCGCGGAATAACGTCGAATTACCGTTTCGATGATGCCCAAGCAACTGTTCGCGGGTGATGGAAGGTCAGTATGCAAGGCGTGACGTGCCCGTCGATGAAAATGTTGCTGCCTTGACTCGGGACGGATTGGTCATCGGCCCTCCGTGGGCTGGGCGCGTACACGAAAGCGCCAGGCCGGAGATCCCGCTGGGAGCGGCCGCGAGGCGCGGCACAGTGACCGCTCAGGGGCTCGAGGATATGGACAGGCTGCTGACCCCGCCCGCGCCAGGAGAGGACGAGATCGGTCGAGAGCAGCCGACCGGCTTCACCCCCCGCTACAGCCGAAGGCTGTCCGACAAAATCCTGATCGCGTTTCATCACGCCTGCGACCAGGCCGATTTCGAGGTGGCGGAGCAGCTTTTGTTGGTATTGGAGAAGATGCTGACCCGCCGGCCGCTCACGCCCGATGGCACGCGCCGGCGCAACATGGAAAGCTTGGTCGCGGCGCACGAGCGCCTTTGGTATCTGCGACATCCAGCGAGCGAGGTCGGCTAGAACGGCGTTAGGGCCGAAACGACAGCGCGTGGCCGCTTCGTAGCACCGCGTTCGCGGCCGGTGTGTAGCCCAGCCCCACCTCGTGCAAGCAGAATCCGGGCAGCAACCGGAACGGTCCCTTGCCTCCCTTGATCGCCTGAACAAGCGCCAATTTCGCGGGCTCGCCCTCGCGCGGCCAAAGCGGGAGCAACGCGCCCGACCCGCACCCCGCCGCTTCAAGCGCGGCAAGGCAGGCTGGAAGGCGGCCCGCCGGGATCGCCAAGGTGAGCGTTCCGCGCGGCCGCAGCCGGGCGCCGAGCGCCGTCGTCCAGATCGCGAACACGGCGCTCGATGCGAACTTGGCCCTGTCGCGTCCCGGCAGCGGCGGTCGGGTTCCACCCGGCGGGTGATACGGCGGATTGGCGAAGGCATGCGAATACAGGTCGTGCCCCGGCATCGTTTCAATCGAGGCCGCAATGAAGCGGAGGCGGTCAAAGCCGTTCGCCGCGGCATTGTCCTGCGCGAGAGCGGCCAGTTCCGCGTCTTGCTCGACGCCGACAGCTTCGACGCCTGCCACGCGCGCGGCCAGGCAGAGCAGCCCGGCCCCGGCGCCACTTCCGCCCTCCAGCACCCGCTCGCCAGGCCGAGCCGGGACCGCGGCGGCGAGAAGCACAGGCTCGATGCCGCTGCGAAATCCGGCGCGGGGCTGCGCATAGCGGACCCGGCCGCCCAGCAGAAGACCATTCGTCCGCTCCGTCACGCCAGGGCACCGGCCTCCGACAGCACCCGACGCGCCTGCGCCTCGTCGGCAGCCGGAACGGCGAGACGGCGCTGGATCGCGCCGATGCTGCCTTCCATGATGCTGGCGTGCGTGTCGAGCACCACCGCCGCGATGCCGGCGTCGGCCAGCAAGGCCGCCGAGAAGCTGAGCCGCACCGGATCGTTGGACACCAGGATCGTTCGCATGCACCGTCCGCGCGGGTGAAGCCAAGTTGGCGTTTGAACGCGCCGAACGCCGCTGTCAAAGCGGCGGTTGGCTTGACCCCTTTTCAAACCGGCCGATATGTTGCCCTGCATCACGAGATGGAAGGTCGGCAAGCCGCTTTGGGCGTCGCCGTCAACGCGCCGTCACCAGGCGCGCCCCACCAGGAACGGAAGGCAAGGGGCGAAAGCCGAAGCGGAAACCAGCGCCGCCCTGCACAGCCGTGCCGATCTCCTGCGCGCGGACCTCTCCGCCTGCAATCGCGCGATCGTAGCGCGCATGGATAGTCCCGTCGCGTTGATCCCGCAGCTCGCCGCGCATATCGTCGCGGCTGGCGGCAAGCGTCTTCGGCCGCTGCTGACGCTCGCCTCCGCACGCTTGTGCGGCTATCCAATGGACGGGGGCGTGCGGCACGTCAATCTCGCCGCGTGCGTGGAGTTCATTCACACCGCCACCCTGCTGCATGACGACGTGGTGGACGAAAGCATCTTGCGCCGCGGCTTGGCGAGCGCGAACGCCGTGTTCGGCAACAAGGCGTCCGTGCTGGTGGGCGACTTCCTTTTCGCCCGCGCCTTCCAGCTCATGGTGGAGGACGGGTCGCTGCGGGTTCTCGCCATTCTGTCGGGCGCGGCCGCCACCATCGCGGAAGGCGAGGTGCTGCAGCTCATCACCCAGAACGACCTCACGACGTCGGAGGCGCGCTATCTCGAGGTGGTGCACGGCAAGACGGCGGCGCTTTTCTCCGCGGCGTGCCAGGTCGGCGCCGTGGTGGCCAACCGCCCGGCCGACGACGAGCGCGCGCTGGCGGACTACGGAACCAATCTTGGGATCGCCTTCCAGCTCGTCGACGACGCGCTGGACTACGCGGCCGACCAGGCGACCCTGGGCAAGACCGTGGGCGATGATTTCCGCGAAGGAAAGATCACGTTTCCCGTGCTCGCCGCCTACAGCGCCGGCGATGCGGCCGAGCGGGCATTCTGGACGCGCACGATCGGCCAAAGCGAGCAGGAAGAAGACGATCTGGACCGGGCGCTGAGCCTGATGCAGCGCCACGGCGCCATTCAGGCGACCTTGGACCGGGCCGGATCGTTCGCGCGAGCCGCGCAGCAAGCGCTGGCCCGCTTCCCTGATTCGCCGCACGCCCGGAGCCTGCGCGCGGTCGCCGACTACACGGTGAGCCGGGCGCGATAGGCGCCCGCTCCTAGAGCGACATCACCCAGACCGGAGCCGGTCCGGATGATGAAATTGCTCGCAAAAGGTTGCGTAGAGCGCGATTCACGCCCTCCGACGTGTCGGCCTCGCGCGATCGCGCTCTAGCCGACCACTCCGATCCGCTCCCGGCGCAGCTGCACGGTGAGCGCATCCACGGCGCGGCCCACGCGGTCCAGCATCTCGTCGATCTCGGCTTGCGTGATGATGAGCGGCGGACTGAAGCACAGCGAGTCGCCGGCCACCACGCGGCCGATCACGCCATGCTCCTCCAGTAGCATGTTGAGCCTCGCACCCACCTTGTCGGACGGCGCGAAGTTCGTGTGGGCCGCCTTGTCGGCCACGAACTCCACCGCGGCGATCAGGCCCGCGCCGCGTACCTCGCCCACGAACGGATGGTCGGCGAACCGCTCGCGCAGCCCCTGCTGCAAGCGCGGGCCAACCTGCCGAACGTGGTCGAGCATTTGCAGCTCGTCGTAGATTTTCAGCGTCTCCACCGCCACGGCGGCCGCGACGGGGTGCCCCGAATAAGTGAACCCGTGACCGAAGGTGCCGATCGCGTGGCTTTCCTGCGCCAGGGCGGCGAACACGCGGTCGTTCACCAGAACGGCGCTGATCGGCAGGTAGGAGGAGGACAGCGCCTTGGCGCAGGTCAGGATGTCGGGCTCGACATCGAGCGTCTGGCTGCCCCAATAGTTTCCAGTGCGAAAAAACCCGCAGATCACCTCGTCGGCCACGAGCAGCACGTCGTACTTGCGCAGCACGGCCTGGATCTTGGGGAAATAGCCGCGAGGCGGAACGATCACGCCGCCGGCGCCCATGATCGGCTCGGCCCACATGGCCGCGACGGTGTCCGGACCCTCGGCCAGGATCAATTGCTCGAGCTCGTCGGCGCAGCGACTCGCGAACGCGTCCTCGCTTTCCCCGGGTTGCGCCCCGTGGTAGAAGTGCGGCGTGGCCGTGTGGACGAAGCCGGGCAGCGGCACGTCGAACGAGCGGTGGTTCACCGGCAGGCCGGTGATGGAGGCGCTGGCGATCGTGATGCCGTGGTAGCCTTTGACCCGGCCGATTATCTTTTTCTTCGCGCCGCGGCCCAGCGCGTTGTTCATGTACCAGACCATCTTGATCGCGCTGTCGTTCGCCTCGGAGCCCGAGTTGGCGAAGAACGCCTTGCTCATCGGCACCGGCGCGCGCGCGATCAGCATCTCGGCGAGCTCGATCATGGGCTCGTGCGATTTGGAGGTGAACGCATGATAGAAGGGCAGCTTGCGCATCTGGTTTGCGGCGGCCTGCACCAAGCGCTCGTTGTCGAACCCGAGCGCCGCGCACCACAGGCCGGCCACGCTTTCGATGTACTCGCGGCCGTTCTCGTCCCAAACACGCACGCCCTTGCCGCGGCTGATGACCAGCGGGCCGACCTCCTGGTGCGCTTGGAGATCGGTATACGGATGGAGAACGTTGGCGATGTCGCGTGCGGCGGCGGAATTGGCGCGGGGCGGGCTCATGCAGAATCCTCGAGGACTAACGGACAATTCTCCACAGTGTAGCCCTAACCACCGTCCACTTGCACGCGCCGCGGCTCGCTCAGGCGACCGCCCATCGCGCATAGCTGGCGAGCCCGGCCAGCCGCCGCGCGTCGGACAGCGGCTTGGCATCGGATCGCGGCCAGGCAGCCGGCAGGTCGCCCGGCGCGCTC
>CAXUIE010000165.1:0-678 GCA_964250825.1 uncultured Acidisphaera sp.
GACGGTGATCGAGGCGGGCACCGTAGCCTCGCGGGAGGAGCCGGAACTGGCGGCCGGGCTGCGCGACGTGCTCCGAGCGCAGGGCGTGACCATCCTCGAACACGCGGCCGTTGACTCCGTCGCGCCCGGGCCGGTGCTCACGCTCAGGAACGGTCAGCGCATCGGCGCCAGCCATTTGCTGGTGGCTGCGGGGCGCCGCCCCAACATCGAGGACCTCGGGCTCGACGCGGGGGTTGTCCGCGCGTCCGGCCGCGGCATCGCGACCGACCGCGGCCTCCGCAGCCCGAGCAACCGGCGCGTCTACGCGGTGGGCGACATCGCCGACCCCGAAGGGATCGGCCCGCGCGCCTTCACCCATGTCGGCAGCTACCACGCCGGGCTGGTGATCCGCCGCGCGCTGTTCCGCTTGCCCGCGCGCGTCGACTACCGGGCGTTGCCGCGCGTCACCTACACCGCTCCCGAACTTGCCCAGGTGGGCGCGACCGAAGCCGAGGCCAGGGCGGCCGGGCGATCCGTCGAGGTGCTACGCTGGCCACTTGCCGAGAACGACCGGGCGATCACGGAGGCCGACACGGTCGGATCGGTGAAGCTGATCGTCGCGGGGGGGGGGGGGGGGGGGGGGGGGGGGGGCGGCGCCCGCCCCCCCGGGCGGGGGCGGGGGGGGGGGCGGGGGGGCGG
>CAXUIE010000165.1:688-5853 GCA_964250825.1 uncultured Acidisphaera sp.
GGTATCCTCGCGCCGCACGCGGGCGAGATGATCGGCGCCTGGGGGCTCGCGATCGCGCGCCGAACGCCGCTTGCCGCCCTGGCCGGCCAGATCGTGCCCTATCCCACCCGCGCGGAAGCAGGGAAGCGGGCCGCCGGTGCATCCTATGAGCCGCGCTTGTTCGGGCCGGGTGCGCGAGCGTTGGCGCGAGCGCTCGTCAGAGTGCCCTGAGCGCCTATCCTCGCACGCGACAAGGAGGGCAACGCGCCTCGGCCCTTCCTCCAAGCGCTCCCGGACGCGGAGCGCCCGCATTACGGCGGGCGTGGTCGGAGGCGGTCGCGGCGCACTACCCCCGTCGGGCGGACGGTGCCACCCTGGTTCCGCTCCGCCGCCTCTCCTCCTGGCGACGCGAGCTGCCTGAGCGGGAGCGGTGCCATGACCGACATGACGATCAAGGACGTGCGCGTGACCCTCGCCCGCGTGCCCTGGCCGGACGATCCGATGTTGGCGGCACCCCAGCTTTCCCCCGCGCGCGACCTGCTCGTGCTCGAGCTCGAAACCGCCGGCGGGGTGACCGGCATGGGCTACCTCCACCTGCTGTCCTCCCCGGTGTTGCGCACCATCGCCGCGTGCCTGGAGGAAGCGGTGATCCCGCGCATCAAGGGCCGCGACGCAACGGCGGTGGAGGCGATCTGGCGCGATCTGTGGCGGGCGACCTACACCGCCGGTCGCGGCGGGATCGCCATGATGGCGATCTCGGCGGTCGACATCGCGCTATGGGACGCCCTCGGCAAGCGGGCCGGGCTGCCGTTGCATCGCTTGTGGGGGCATTACCGGACGGAGATCCCCGCCTACGGCAGCGGCTGCTGGCGCGTGCTCGGCGGCGACGGCATGATCGACAAGGCGCAACGCTTCGTGGCGCAAGGCTTCAAGGCGATCAAGATGCAGGTTGCCCACGTCCACGACCGGCACACCGATCTCGCCAACGTGCGCCGGATGCGCGACTCGCTTGGCCCGGACGTCGAGATCATGGTCGACGTCAACATGGGCTGGGACGCGGACACCGCGATCCGCATGGGCCGCCGGTTCGAGGATTGCGACGTGTATTGGCTGGAAGAGCCGGTCATCGCCGACGACTTCGCCGGTTACGCGCGCATCGCCGACGCGCTCGATCTCCGCATCGTCGGCGGCGAAACCCATTTCACCCGTTTCGACCTCCGCCCGTTCCTGGAAAACCCCAAGCTCGGCATCCTGCAGCCCGACCCGATGCGCGGCGGCCTGACCGAACTGCGCAAGATCGCCACACTCGCCGACACCTGGGGCATGACCCTCGCACCGCATTTGTTTCCCGAGTTGAACGTGCATGTGATGGCGTCGATCCCGAACGGTAGCTGGATCGAGCACATGGGCCTGCTCGACGACCTGTTCGTCGAGATGCCCCGCATCGCGGACGGCGTCATCACGGCACCCGAGCGCCCCGGGCACGGGCTCGTATTCAAGGAGGCGGTGCTTCGGGACTGCCGGATCCAAATCGATTCCGGTGGTAAATAGTACAAAGGCAACGGATCTAGCTCACCTCCTATCGTGGTCGCGAGCCGGTGCCGCTTGACCAAGGGTGGGACCGTCTCGAGACGATCAACCTGGACAGAGGGGATTTCCGATGACTGCCGAGCTGATTTCTACACTAACCCGATGTCGCGCGGCCGGGTCGTGCGTTGGATGCTCGAAGAGGTTGGCCGGCCCTACCGCACGGAGTTGCTTGAGTACGGGACGACGATGAAGTCGCCGGACTTTCTTGCGATCAATCCGATGGGCAAAGTGCCGGCGCTCCGTCACGGCGACAGCGTCGTTACGGAGGGAGCCGCCATCTGCGCCCACCTCGCCGACGCGTTCCCCGAGGCCCAGCTTGCTCCGCCGCTTGGCGACCCCCGCCGGGGCTCCTATTTTCGTTGGCTGTTTTTCGCGGCCGGACCGATCGAGGCGGCGGTGACGAACAAGGCATTGGGTTTCGAGATACCCGAGGGTCGCGAACGCATGGCGGGTTACGGCACGTTTGCGCAGGTGATGGACACGGTTGAAGGGGCTGTTTCGCGGTCGGAGTATGTGGCAGGCGATGAGTTCACCGCGGCCGCCGTTTATTTCGGGTCTCAGATCGGTTGGGGACTGGCGTTCGGGACGATTGAGAAGCGCCCGGCTTTCGAGCGATATTGGGCGCGGATCAGCAAACGTTCCGCCGCCGTGCGTGCGAAGCAGATGGACGCGCTCCTGCCGCAGCAGCGATAGGAGCGGCACCGAGCATTCCGGCCCGCCACAGGACTTGGGAGGTCCGGGCGCCCCGATGTTTGCCTGCTATCGGTTTCAAGACTTTCCGCGGTTCCAGCCACGCCCCGCATCGCCGAACGGCTCGTATGCGTCGTCTGTAACGGCCAGGGTGTCCTCAAGCTTGATGAACCCGCGACGGGGATGGATCAGCGTCGTTTCGATCGAAAGGACCATGCCGCTCTCTAGCTTTCGGTCGGCGTCATCGCCGGGGTAGGGCACCGGGCCGGTGCTGGTGAGGTGGGGAACCTCGTGGCTCACAAGCCCCATGCCATGCGCGAGAAAGTCGATGGCCGCGCGGTTGGATGAGTCTTGCAGTGCCCGCTCCGCCGCTTCGTAGATCTCCCGCCCCAGCGCGCCCGCCCGCACCGGTCGCCGCGCCGCCTGCTGGATCGCTTCGATCTCGGCCAGCAGATCATCGAGTTCGGCGTCCGGTTCGCCCAGCACCCCCATGCGGCAAAGGTCGCCGATATAACCGTGGTAGTTGCCGCCCGAGTCGACCGATAGCACCTCGCCCTTCTGCCAAGCTTGGTCGGACCGCGCCCGATTGTGGCTGGAGCCGAGCGTGATGAGCGCGTACTCGAACACCAGCCCGCGCTTCACTTCCTCCTCGCGCAAGGTCGCTTGCATGTCGCGCTTGGTGGAGCCGGCGCCGTGGGCGGAGATCATCGCCGTCATCGACCGCACCACGCGCTCGGACGCTTCCTTCAGCATCGCGAGCTCGCGCTTCGACTTGCGGGCGCGCAGTTTTTCGAGCAACGGCGTCGCGTCGACGAACTCGACATGCGGCAACTCCCTGCGCAGCGCGTCCGCGACATCCATCGGCAGGAAAGCCTGCTCGACGGCGATCCGGCCGCGGTCGAGGCCGTGGGAGCGTAGGTGAGAGATCGCCGCTTGCGCCACATCCGGCGAACGCATGAACTTCGGCTGCACGACGGGCGGCCAGAACGGGTCGTTCTCGGTCTCGTGCTTCTCGAGCGCATTGCCGAAATATCCGGCGTTGTCGGGCTTGCCCTTCGGGTAAACAAACATCGGCAGGTAGCGGCTCAGGCCGATCGCATCCATGTAGTCAAAGAACCCGGAGCGATGCCCGCCGAGCAAATACTGCACGTTGTGCTTGGACGTCGCCAGCACCGCCTCGACGCCGCTCTGGTCCATCAGCCCGTCCAGCAGCGCCGCGTCGAAGGGCAGCGTGGCCGTTCCCGGCAAATTGCTGAGGTCGTTCATGAGCGCTCCTTACAGCCGCGAAGGGCACGACGAGCTCCTGATGGGCGCGCTGTCGTGCGAACTCGCTTGGCTCCAGCAACGGAGCTTGCATTCCTTCACTGCGCCCCCGCAAGCGGCAAGCTGGTGGCGCCCGCCTCCGCGCTTCCCGGACGCCGGTTCGACGAGCGCGCCCCGCGCGCTCGCTGCGCGCGCTCACGATCCCGTGTCGAGCCCCGCTAGATTTCGCCATTCGGCCTCGCTGAGGGTACGGACGCCAAGCTCGGCGGCCTTGCGCGCCTTGGACCCGGCGTCCGCGCCGAGCACGACGAACTCGGTCTTGCCCGAAACGCTGTCCGTCACCTTCGCCCCGAGCGCTTCGGCGCGCGCCTTGGCCTCGGGGCGGCTCATCGTCTCGAGCGTTCCGGTGAACACGATCACCTTGCCGGCGAGCGCTCCGTCCCCGCTGTGCGCCGCCTCGATCGGCCGGATCGTGAGTTCGCCGGCCAGCTCGTCGATGACTTGGAGATTGCGCTCCTCGGCAAAGAAGTCGGCGAGTTCGTCGGCGATCGCGGCGCCGATGCCGAGAATGCTCCCAAGCGTGCTGCGCTCCTCCGAGCTGGCAGTGGCGGCGGCGATCATCTGGGCGCGCCAGGTCGGCAAATCACCGTAGTGCCGGGCGAGCAGCTTGGCGTTGGCTTCCCCGATGCGGCGGATGCCAAGCGCGTAGATGAACCGGTCAAACCCGATCGCGCGGCGCGCCTCGATGGCGCGAACGAGATTGCGCGCCGACACCGCGCCCCAGCCTTCCCGCGCGGCGATGTCGGCCTCGCGCGCCGCCAGGCGGAACAGGTCGGCTGGGCTGTGCAGCCAGCCCTCCTCGTAGAACTCGCGCACCGTCTTCTCGCCAAGGCCCTCGATGTCGAACGCCGGCCGCGACACGAAATGCACCAGGCGCTCGACGCGCTGGGCCGGGCAGATCAGCCCCCCCGTGCAACGCCGCACGACCTCCCCGGGCGGGCGCGCCGCTTGGCTGCCGCAGGCCGGGCAGGTGTCGGGGTAACGGAACGGCGCGGGGCCGGCCGGGCGGCGCTCGGTCAGCACCGACAGGATTTGCGGGATGACGTCGCCGGCGCGTTGCAGCACCACGCTGTCACCAACCCGGACGTCCTTGCGGGCGATCTCGTCCTCGTTGTGCAGGGTCGCGCGCGCCACCAGCACGCCGCCGACGTTGACCGGCTCGAGCGCCGCCACCGGCGTGAGCGAGCCGGTGCGCCCGACGGAGATCAGGATGTCGAGGAGGACGGTCGTGGCCTGCTCGGCCGGGAACTTCCAGGCGATCGCCCAGCGCGGCGCCCGGCCGACGAAGCCCAAGCGGCGCTGCAACGCCAGGTCGTCGATCTTGTACACGACGCCGTCGATGTCGTAGGGAAGGCTCGCCCGCTCGTCGGCGAGCTTTTCATGGAACGCGGCCGCTTCCTCGGCGCCCGTCAGCCGTGCGGACAGCGGGTTGACCTCAAAGCCCCAATCGCGAAGGCGCGCGAGATATTCCCAGTGCGTCGTGGCGACGGGCTCGCTCGCCTCGCCCATCGCGTAGGCGAACAACGACAACGGCCGCTGCGCGGTGATCGCCGGGTCGAGCTGGCGGAGGCTGCCGGCAGCAC
>CAXUIE010000165.1:5863-6150 GCA_964250825.1 uncultured Acidisphaera sp.
ATCGTTGGCCGGCCGCTCGCAGCTTCGCGTTCAGTTGGAGGAAGTCTGCTTTCGTCATGAACACTTCGCCGCGGATTTCCAGCAGCGCAGGCGCAGGGCTGGCGAGCGTGCTCGGGATCGCTTCCATCGTCCGGAGGTTGGCGGTGACGTCCTCGCCCTCGTTGCCGTCGCCGCGCGTGGCCCCGCGCACGAGTTGGCCGTTCTCATAGGTCAGATTGATTGAAAGCCCGTCGATCTTCGCCTCGCCGACCAGGGCGACAGCGGCGTCCGACGGCAACCCGAGGAAC
>CAXUIE010000165.1:6160-7255 GCA_964250825.1 uncultured Acidisphaera sp.
AGGCGTTGTCGAGGCTCGTCATCGGCGCCCGATGACGCGCTTTCGCGAAGCCGCCCTGGGGGGACGCGCCGACCCGGTTCGAGGGCGAGTCGGCGCGCTTCAGCCCGGGAAAAGTGGCTTCAAGGCCAGCATTGCGGCGGCGGAGCGCGTCATACTCGGCGTCCGTGATCGTGGGCGCGTCTTGTTGATGGTAGGCGCGGTCATGCTTGGCGATCTCGGCGGCGAGCCGGGCGAGTTCGGCGCTTGCCTGGGCCTCGGTCAGCCCGGCGGCCGCTTCATCCGCGGACGGCTTGCCCCGGGGTATACTCTGGGGCTTGCGGCTCACGCAGGGGCGCCCAGCAGGTCGTCCGCGGCGGCGCGGGCCGCTTCCGTCACGGTTTCGCCGGCGAGCATCCGGGCGATCTCCTCGCGCCGGCTGCTCGGGTCGAGCCGGTCCACCGACGTTGACGCCCGGCCGCGGCCGGCGAGCTTGGCCACCCGCAGATGGGCGGCCCCGCGCGCGGCCACCTGTGGGCTGTGCGTCACCACCAGCACCTGCAACCGTTCGGCCACCCGGGCGAGCCGCTCTCCGACGGCGGCCGCGGTCGCGCCTCCCACCCCGGAATCGACCTCGTCGAACACCAAGGTGGGCACGGTCGAGCCGGTCGAGAGCACGACTTTGAGCGCCAGCATGAGCCGCGACAGCTCGCCCCCCGAGGCCACGCGCGCGAGCGGACCCGGCTCCTGACCCGGGTTGGTCGCGATGAGAAAGCGCACCGCGTCGGCCCCGTTCGGTCCCCAGCCCTCCTCGTCCAGCGGGCGCAGCTCGACCACGAAGCGCGCCTTGTCGAGCCGCAGCGGCGGCAGTTCGGCCCTGACCGCGCGTTCGAGCCTGCCCGCCACCGCTTGCCGGGCAGCGGATAGCGCACTCGCCGCCGCCTGGTATACGGCGCGCGCGGGTCGGCTTCGGACTCGTCCGCCAAGCGGGCAAGCAGCGACTCCGCTTCGGCGAGCGCTTCCTCCGTGCGCTCGAGCGCCGCGAGCGCCGCCCCGGCGGAATTGGCGGCGTCCCCGACCGGTGCGGCGCGTTGCAGGGCGCGGGTCGCGGCGCTCGAG
>CAXUIE010000166.1:0-1138 GCA_964250825.1 uncultured Acidisphaera sp.
GTCTCGGCCGGCCCACCCGCGTCGGCGGCGATCACCGGGCGCGCCATCGCCTGCGCCTCGACCACCACGCGGCTGAACGCTTCCGGCGCGGTCGCCGCGTGAACCACAACGTCCGCTAGCAGGAGGGCGGCCGGCACGTCGTCGCACGGACCCGCCATCCGCACCCGCTCCGCGATGCCGAGCCGCTCGGCCCGCCGGGCCAAGCCCGCGGCATAAACGCCGCTCCGTCCCGCCTCGCCCATCAGCACGCAGCAAAGGTCGGCGCGTCCGAGCGAGGCCACCGCGTCCAATAGGACGGCGTGCCCTTTCCAGCGCGACAGCCGGCCGGGCAGCAAGATCACGCGCGCCCGGTCGGGCAGCCGCCAGGCCGCCGCCAACCGCGCGGTGCGCTCGGAACCCACCACCGCCGGGTCGAATAGCGCGGTGTCCACGCCACGCGGGATCACGCGCAGCCGGGCAGGATCGGGTCCGTGCCGCGTTTCGATCAGCCGGGCGATGAAGCGGCTGATCGCGATCACCCGGTCGCCCTTGGCCATCACGGAATTGTATCGCCGCTTCCCCGGCGCGCCCTCGCCGTAGGCCCCGTGATAGGTGGTCACGAAGCGGGCGCCCGTGCGTCGCGCGGCCAGCAAGGACGACCAGGCAGGGGCCCGCGACCGGGCATGGACGATCTCGACACCCTCGGCCCGGATCAGCCCCGCCAAGCGGCGCGCATTCCACAGCATCGTCAGCGGATTCTTGGCGGCCAAGGGCAGAACGAAATGGCGGCCGCCCGCTTGCTCGACCGCGCTCACCATTCGGCCGCCGGCGCTCGCCACCAGGGCGGCGCCACCCGCTTCGGCGACCGCGCGCGTCATCTCGACCGTGCCCCGCTCAACGCCGCCGGCGACCAGGGACGGCAACACCTGCAGCACCACCATGCGGCGCGCTATACCATCCGCGCCCCCGCGCACAAGGTGACAGCCGCATGGACGTTTCGGGACTGCTGGATCGCGGCGACGGCGTTCGCCTGGCTTGGTCGCGGCTGGAGGGGCGCGGCCCCACCGTCGTGTTCCTCCCCGGCTTCAAGAGCGACATGACCGGCGACAAGGCGACCGCGCTGGCTGAATGGTGCCGCGATCGCGGCCGGGCCATGCTC
>CAXUIE010000166.1:1148-7214 GCA_964250825.1 uncultured Acidisphaera sp.
GCCATGCTCCGGTTCGACTACTCGGGGCATGGGGCGAGCGGCGGGCGGTTCGAGGACGGCACGATCGGCCGCTGGCGCGACGACGCCCTGGCCTTGATGGACGCGCTCACCACCGGCAAGCTCCTGTTGGTGGGCTCGTCGATGGGCGGCTGGATCGCGCTGCTTACCGCCCTGGAACGTCCGGAACGGATCACCGGCGTCCTCGGGGTCGCGGCGGCTCCCGACTTCACGGAAACCTTGATGTGGGAGGCGATGACCCCGGGCGAACGCGCCGCGCTGACCCACGACGGCGTGCTTCCTGTTCCAAGCCAGTATGGCGAGCCCTATCCCATCACCCTCAAGCTGATCGAGGAAGGTCGGTCGCACCGGCTGCTCGAAGGGCCGATCGCGCTCGCGTGCCCGGTGCGCCTGCTGCATGGCCAGCGCGACCCGGCCGTGCCGTGGGAACTCAGCCTGCAAACCGCGGCGCAGATCATGGCGGAAGACGTGCAGGTGATCCTGGTGAAGGACGGCGACCACCGGCTATCCCGCCCGTCCGACCTCCTGCTGCTACGCCGGACCCTGGCCGCCCTCCTCGGCGAGGATGGCGCGTAGCCCTTCGCGGTAACTTGGGTAGCGCCAGCCGATGCCGAGGGCGGCCTGCGTGTCGCGGCTCCCCACCTTGCGGTTCTCCGACCAGAAGCCGCGCGCCATGGGGCTCATCGCTTCCCGCGCCTGGGCAAAGGGCACCGCCGGCGGTAGCGACGCGCCGAGCAACTGCGCCGCTTCCTCGATTACGCGCGCGCTCTCCTCCGGCACGTCGTCCACCAGGTTGAGGACGCGCGGCCCCGGCGGGCGGTCCTGGCGCATGGCCGCGACGACGGCGAGGGCGATGTCGTCGCGATGGATGCGGCCGAACGCGTGGCCGGGCTTGACGATCCGCCGCGCCCCGCCCGCCCGAACGTCGTCCAAGGCGGAGCGGCCCGGCCCGTAGATGCCGCCCAGACGGAACAAATCGGCCGGCAGGCGAGGCGTCACCGTGGACCAAGCCATCTCGGCCGCCACCCGCCGACGCGTGCGAGGCGAGCCGGGCGCGGGTTGGGTTGTCTCGTCCACCCAGCCGCCCGCGCGGTCGCCATACACGCCGGTGGTGGAGAAGTAGCCGATCCAGCGCAACCGGGGCGCCGCCGCGATGTCGGCAACGTAGCGCAGCAGGGCGGGATCGCCGGCTTCCTCGGGCGGAGCGGTGGCGAGCAGGTGGGTTGCCTGCGCGATCGCCGTGCCGGCGTCGTCGAACGCGATGCACGCGACCCCCGCCGGTGCAACGACGCGGGCCGGATCGCGGCTGGTCGCCACCACGGCGAGCCGGGCGGCCGCCGCCGCTTGCGCGACCGCGCTGCCGGAGTAGCCGAGGCCGAACACAAGCAGCACGTCGCCGGACTGGATCATGGGAGGCGGTTTGCCCGACGCGGCGGCGGATGCCTAGATGGCCGTGAGTTATGATCAGACTTAGGTGGCCAGCGGCCGCCGACTCGTTGGAGTCGTTCGGCTGCTCAGTCCGGATCAGCGCCGAGCGCGGGGTAATTGTGCGACGGCCCGGTCGGCGGACAGTGGGCACTTTGGGCCCTGGCATGCTGGCCAACTGCTATGAAATCTACCAGGCTAGAGACGCGACAGGCTCAACCTCGGCGCGCAACATTCTGACCAGCAAACCGACCTCCATATCCCTTTTCGGGAGTACCGAGGGTCTGCTCAAAAATGAGCTGGCAAATTCGCATTCCAGACCGCAGCCGAATTGGGATACGGCCATGGTTGATAATCTCGAGTCGGATACGTCCGTCGAAACCAGCGTGGATCGTAGGAGCGGTCACATGAACGCCTAGTCCAAGGCGACCAAGTGAACTCTTTCCTTCTACACGGGCTGCCAACCGAGCGTCATTGCGCAAGTCTAAATACTCGGCAGACCAACCAAGGATCAGTTTCCGTGGTTCAAGTAAATAGCCTTCGGACGGGTCGACCGCACGTCGCTCGGTAACCTGTTCCATAGCCGCATCGTGGTCGAATCCATCGCGAGCGGGGTCTATTGAAACATCAATGCCCGTTTGAGAGAGCCGAAACTCACTAAATGCCGGATCGAGGGTAAGATCGACACTCGTTGAGGCGAAAGCACGCTCGTCAGGCCGAGGATCAATAACCAGAGATCCCCGCTCCAGTGCCATCTTTATTTCTCGATCCGTAAGGATCACGCAGGCACACGATCTATCACGGCGTCACGTCTCACCCAAATTCTCCAGAGACCACGAACCGATTCTCGCGGTAGTTCAACCAAAAGCCGATCTTCATTCTCACCTACCGGATAGCCGACTTCAAGTGTATCGTTGCGAATTGAACGTCTATCGACAACGAGTTTCTCAGATGAGCCGTCCGCAGTGCGAATCGCTACCACGACTTCGCTAGGATGCTGTCCCTCCCGCACCGTTTCAACTCTTACCTGCGGCATATTACCCTCCCTGTCGCTCTGGTCGCAGAGATGATGAGGTAAACGCGATGTGCGGTCAACAGAACTTAGTACGTAGTATTAACTTATCCACACAACCTCCTGGCTAACCGTTATTTTTCGATGATAGCGGATATATGCAGCAGGCGGAACATAACACGAACTAGCTGCCCGGCAACCAAAATCCGCGAGAATCGCACGACTAAATACGAGACTTTGGCCTCAACAGAAGGGCGTTGCCAATAGCCGCAGACATCCATACTTGGGTCTGCCATCAACGCGAGCCCGACCGCAAGCCGCGGCAGGGCCCGCATACTAGTCGCTTTCCTCCCTGTTTTGCGCAAACGACGGCATGCAGCTTTAAACCTAAGTTCACCGTTCGGCTGCTGGCGACTTGCGCACGTGCGCCCGGCAAGACTCCGGGAGTAGCGTGTTTATGCCGCTTCTATCGCGACCCTAACCGAGATTGCCCCGCATGGCTCGTTGCAGTGCCCTCGCCGTCGCCGCGCTCGTTCTGGCTCTGGTGCCTGCTGCGGCGCGGGCCGAGCCGCCGCCCGCGACAATCGCGCCGGCGGCACCGGACGTTCGGCCGCCACCGATTCCCCCGGTGCCCCCCCGGCTCGCCGACGATCCCGATTACCAGCACTGCCTCGACATGCTGCCCGACGATCCGACGGGCGCCTACGCCTTCGCCGACGCCTGGTTCGCCACTGGCGGCGGGCCGTCGGCGCAGCAATGCCAGGCGCTGGCCGCCATCGCGCTCGGCGACCCGCAATCCGGGGCCGGGTTGCTCGAGCAAGCGGTCGCGGCCAGCCAGGCTCCGAACGGGGCCAGGGCGGCCGTGCTCGGCCAGGCGATGCAGGCCTGGCTTATGGCGGACGACCCGGCGCGCGCCTTTGACGCCGCGAGCAAGGCGATCGAACTCGACCCGGGCAATCCGAACCTTTTCGTGGACCGCTCGATCGCCGCCGCAACGATGGAGCGCTACCTGGACGCCATCGACGATCTCAACCGCGCCCTCGTGCTCGATCCCGATCGGGTGGACGCGCTGACGTTCCGGGCCGCCGCCTGGCGCAACGAAGGCAAGCTGGCCGAAGCGCGAGCCGACATCGACCGGGCCGTCGCCCTCGCCCCCGACAACCCAGAGGCCCTGCTCGAACGCGGCATCGAACGCCAGCGCGCGAATGACGAGGCGGGGGCACGAGCCGACTGGGAGCGGGCGCGAGCCCTCGCACCGGATAGCGCCACGGCCGACCTCGCCGAGCAGAACCTCGCCTTGCTGGAAGCCGGTCCAGTCCCCCGGAAGTAGCCTACGACCGCAACGCTTGGCGCAAACCGAACCGGGCGAGGAAACGCAGCACCTCCGCGACCCCGGCTCCGCCGCGCACCGCCATGTAGTCGAGCGGGGTGAGGCCGTGAAACGGTAGCGCGCTGGTTCGCTGCTTGAGCCAGGCGCCGGCATCGCCGAACATTAGCTCGAGGCTGTTGCCGATCTCGACCAGATATTCCAGCCGTTTGGCTTCCTCGGCGGTCAAGGTGAACCGGGGCCGCTTGCCGGTGCTCGTCAGGCCGCCCGAATGACCAAGAAGCTGAAGCGCCAACTCGTCCGCCACACCCCAGCGGTCCATTAATGGCCAGAACGACTTCGTCGTGATGGCGGAGGCCTCCGGCGCGGGAGGACCGGGCGGCTTGGCCGGGCTCGGCTGGGGCCGCGGCGATGCGCTCGTGCGACGCTTGACGGGCGGTTTCGCGCGGGCGGCGGCGACCTTGCTTGGCATGGTCCAAGGCTATGTCCTGAAGGCACAAACGGCAACACTCAATCCGGCATCGGAACACGTTTGAGAACCCTCTCGACGGATCGAACGGAGCGTCGCGGTCACTATGGCGTGCGCCGCCGTCTGTAGGCGTTACGGACGATCCTACTCTCGAATCACGTTCACCACATGCCCGTCCCAAGGTCGGCCCGCGATCGTGCCGCCGTCGGCAGGCGCTCGCCGTCCGTCCACGGCGTCAACGCTTCCAGCGGCTGCTCCCGGCTTTCCACGCCGAACAGCCCGACCAGGATCGCCTGCACGAGCAACAGCCCGGCGACCAGGACGATCACCCCGTCGACGCCCGCGTAGGCGAACAGCGGTACCGTGATCTGCGGCGTGATGATCGTCATCAAGCGGCCGGCCGTGTTGCAGAACCCGGAGCCCCGCATCCGGACCTCGGTCGGGAACAGTTCCGGCACGTAAAGGCTCCAGCCGATCGCAACGAGGACGTAGACGGCGGTGATCAGCAGGAAGCCCATCGAGGTAACCAGGGCAGGGTCGCGCATCTGCGGATATATCGCGCCGAACAGGATGGCGAGGAGCGAAAAGGCGACGATGCACGCCTTGCGGCCGATCCGGTCGGCGAGCCAGAAGCCGATCAGCGCGCCGGCGGGGCCGCCAAGCATCATCAGAGTCGTGTAGTTCAGCGAGGAAACGATGCTCATGCCCTGCTTGACCATGAAGGTCGGCAGAAAGGCGATGAACCCGTAGACCGCCGTGTTCAGCGCGATCAGCACCACGCTGCCGAGGACCGTGCGCATCAGCACGCCAGGACCGAACAAGCTGGCGAAGGACGCCTCGCGCCTGATCGTTGCCGGGGTCGCAACCGGCGGCGGCAGGCCTCCGGCCGGCGCCACCTGCCGTTCAATCGCGGAGATGGCGGCTTCGGCCTCCGCGTCACGCCCCTTGCTTTCCAGCCAGCGCGGCGATTCCGGCATCTTGCGGCGCAGCACCCAGACGAACAGGGCGCCGACGCCGACGATGACGAACATCCAGCGCCAGCCCCACGCCGGGATCACGACGCGGCTGACCAGCGCGGAGAAGAACAACGCCGAGTTGGTCACCACCGCGAGGCCGGTTCCCCACCGCCCACGGTTCCGCGGCGGCACGAACTCGCTCACCGTCACGTACCCGACCACGATCTCGGCGCCGAGCCCGAGGCCCATCACGAAGCGGGCGGCGATCAGCCATCCCATGCTGGGAGCGAGCGCGCCGGCGAGCGAGGCGAGGCCGAACACCAGCAGGTTCACCTGATAAGCGGCCCGGCGGCCGTAGCGGTCGCCGAACACGCCGGCCAGCCACGCGCCGACGACCATCCCGGCGAAGGTGGAAGAAAGGAAGTTGGCGTTCATCGCCGGGGTGGACCAGCCGGTCGCAACCAGGGTCGCGAGCACGCCGCCCTGCAAATAGATTTCGAACGCGTCGAGGAACATCCCGGCCCCGATCAGGCCAAGCAGCCCGTAATGGAACCGCGACACCGGCAACCGGTCCAGTCGAGCGCCCGCGTTCACCATTGCCCGGTCCTATTTGTCAGGCGGTCGCGGCGACGAACCAGACGCGCCCGGCCAGGGTGATGCCGTCAGGCTGCATGTGGGCCGCGAGCGCGTCCCGGATGGCAGCCCGCACGGTGGCCCGCGTCGCGTCGTCGGCCCCCGCGAGCAGCCGGAACACCGGCCCCATCTCGATGGCTCCGTCCACCACCCGCTCGAGGTCGCCCGGGCCGCCGAGCCGTATCGCGGTCTCGTGCGGCTCGATCCGCACCACGCCGAACCCGGC
>CAXUIE010000167.1:0-7190 GCA_964250825.1 uncultured Acidisphaera sp.
AGCGGGCGCCCCGCGACAATGTCAACCTGGCCGATGACGCGCCGCACTCGCCCGGCCCCGCGCCCGCCGTGGTGCGCTGGCTCGTGGAGAAAGGCGACGTGCGAGGGGGGAACGGGGCACCGCCGGGCGCGTGACGCAATTAACATAATAATACAATCTGCGCGGGTGTGAACAGCGCCGGTCTCACGACGGCGCGGGTCAGTCCGTGTGCTCCGGCCAGCGCCAGTCCGCGACCTCCGGCATGTCCCGGCCATGCGCGGCGATGTACTCCCGGTGCGCGAGCAGCTTGTCGCGGATCGCCTGCTTGGCGTAGGCGGCGGCGGGGCCGAGCTGGGGCAGGCGATCGATCACCACGCCCACGAGATGAAAGCGGTCGAGGCCGTTCAGCACCACCATGTCGAACGGGGTGGTCGTGGTGCCCTCCTCCTGATAGCCGCGCACATGGAAGTTGTCGTGGTTGGCGCGCTTGTAGGTCAAACGATGGATCAGGGTCGGGTAACCGTGGAAGGCGAACACCACGGTCCTGTTGCGGGTGAACAGGGCGTCGAAGTCATGATCCGTCAGGCCGTGCGGGTGCGCGTAGTCCGGAACCAGGGTCATCAGGTCGACCACGTTGACCACGCGGATGCGCAGCTCCGGTAGGTGCTGGCGCAGCAGGTCGACGGCGGCGAGCGTTTCCAAGGTGGGGACATCGCCGGCGCAGGCCATCACCACGTCGGGCTCGCCGCCCCGGTCATTGCTGGCCCATTCCCAGATGCCGATGCCGGCCGCGCAATGCCGCTCCGCTTGCTCCATGGACAGCCATTGCGGCGCGGGCTGCTTGCCGGCCACGATCACGTTGATCCGGTTCCAACCGGCCAGGCAGTGGTGCGTCACCCAGAGCAGCGTGTTGGCGTCGGGCGGCAGGTAGACGCGGATCGTGTCCGCCTTCTTGTTCATCACGTAATCGAGGAAGCCGGGATCCTGGTGGCTGAACCCGTTGTGGTCCTGCCGCCACACGTGGGAGGTGAGCAGGTAGTTGAGCGATGAGATCGGCCGCCGCCACGCGATTTCGTCGCTGCTTTTCAGCCACTTGGCGTGCTGGTTGAGCATCGAATCGACGATGTGGATGAAGGCTTCGTAGCAGCTGAACAACCCGTGGCGGCCGGTGAGCAGGTAGCCCTCGAGCCATCCCTGGATGGTGTGCTCGCTCAGGATCTCCATCACCCGACCTTCCCGGGCGAGGTGCTCGTCGTATGGGAGCAGCTCGGCCTCCCAAACGCGGTCGGTGGCCTCGAAGGCGGCCTGCAGCCGATTGGATGCGGTTTCGTCCGGCCCGAATAGGCGGAAGTTCCGCGCGCCCGCGTTGCGCTTGATCACGTCCCGCAAGTACTCGCCCATCACGAACGTGGCTTCCCCGTCCGCGCCGCCCGGGTAGTCGACCGACAGTCCATACGGGCGGAAGTCGGGCAGCTTGAGGTCGCGGCGCAGCTCGCCGCCATTGGTGTGCGGATTGGCGCTCATGCGGCGCTGGCCCGTGGGCGCCAGCGCCGTGATCTCCCGAATCGGCCGCCCCGCTTCGTCGAACAGCTCCTCCGGGCGATAGCTGCGCAGCCAGTCGTCCAGCAGCGCGAGGTGGCCGGGCTTCTCCATGTGGTCGATCGGCACCTGGTGCGCCCGCCAGAAGCCTTCCACACGTTTTCCGTCCACCTCCTTGGGGCCGGTCCACCCTTTCGGGGTGCGCAGCACGATCATCGGCCAGCGCGGGCGCTCCTCGGGGCCGCGCCGGATCGCCCGGATGTGCCCGAGCACCTCATCGAGCGTCCGCGCCATCGCCCGGTGCACCGCCATTGGGTCGTCGCCTTCGACGAAATACGGGGCGTAGCCGTAGCCCTCGAACAGCTTGTGCAGCTCCTCGTGGCTGATGCGCGCGAGGATCGTCGGATTAGCGATTTTGTAGCCGTTCAAGTGCAGGATGGGCAGCACGGTCCCGTCGGTGCGGGGATGGAGAAACTTGTTCGCATGCCAGGACGTCGCCATTGGCCCGGTTTCCGCCTCTCCGTCGCCGACGACGCAGGCGACGATGAGGTCGGGGTTGTCGAACGCGGCGCCGTAGGCGTGGGACAGCGCGTAGCCGAGCTCGCCGCCCTCGTGGATGGAGCCGGGCGTTTCCGGGGCGCAGTGGCTTGGGATGCCGCCGGGGAACGAGAATTGGCGGAAGAACTTTGCAAGCCCGTCCGCGTCCCGGCCGACGTTGGGGTAAACCTCGCTATAAGTGCCCTCGAGCCAGGTGTTGGCGAGCACGCCGGGCGCGCCGTGACCGGGGCCGCACACGAACATCATGTCGAGGTCGTGCTGGGCGATCAGCCGGTTGAGGTGGACGTAGATGAAGTTGAGGCCCGGCACCGTCCCGAAATGTCCGAGCAGCCGCGGCTTGACGTGATCGAGACGCAACGGCTCGCGCAGCAACGGATTGGCCAAAAGGTACACCTGACCGACCGAGAGATAGTTGGCGGCCCGCCACCAGAGATTCATGCGGCGAAGAAGGTCGGGTTCGATTTCGCTCATGTTCGTTGCTCGCCTGTTTCTGGCGAAGGCTGGCACGCGGTGCGGCGCGCTGAAAGCCATCTCCGGTGAAGAGCTGGCCCCGCGCTGCCGACGCGCTTCGAAGGAGGGCGTGGACGAGAGCAACTTGCCATCCAACGGATCCGCCCCGGCCACCTTCGCGAAAGCGTGCCTTCGGAAGGGACGCAACGAAGTTCGCCGCGCACGTCGCTTGTACGCCCGGCTTCGCGGGCACGAGGTCAACCGCAATCGGGCAGGAAGGCAGGCGTGAGAGCGCCCAAGCTGCCGGGAAAGCGGTCAGGCGTCCCCGCTTCACCACGCGGGCGCTTGCAGGGGAGCGGCCTCATGCCCGATGATCGTTCATCCCTGCCAGATCTGCGGGGCGCCCGCATCCTCGTCGTGGAGGATTCGCGCTTGGTCGCTGACTTGATCGCCGACCAAATCGGGGAGTGCGGTTGCAAGGTGGTGGGCCCCGCGAGCTGCCTGGAAGCCGCGCTGTCCCTCGCCGCGAGCGAGGCGCTGGATGGGGCGCTGCTCGATGTCAACCTCGCCGGCGAAGAAAGCTTCCCCGTCGCGCGCATTCTCCAGGCCCGGCACATCCGATACGCCTTTCTGACGGGCTACGCGGATATCTCGTTGCCGGACGAGTTCGGCGACGTGCCATGCCTGACCAAACCGTTCACCTATGACAGTCTCGTGCGGCTCGTCGCCGGGCGTTTCTCCGGAACGCGGGACTAGACCCCCAGGACGTCCGCAAGCGCGGCGAAGCCGGGAACCACCAGGTCGATCCCGGGATGCGGCTCGGGGTCGGGCGGCCCGGCCTCTCCCCATTCGTCGGGGCGTCGCACGAACGCCGTCCGGAAGCCTTCCCGCCTCGCCGCGACCAGATCGAAGTTGTGGCAAGCCACCATGAGGATGTCGCCGGGCGCGTGCTGGATCAGCCTGGCCGCGCGCCGATACGCGTCGGGCCGCGGCTTGTAGACGCCGAGCATCTCACAGGAGATCACCGCGTCCCAACCGAAGCCGTTGCGGTGCGAGACGTCCATGATGATCCCGACGCTCAGGATGGTGAATGACGCGACAGGGTAGCGCCGCCGCAGCCGCCCCATCGCGGGCGGGAAGTCGGCCCAGGCATCGAGAGCGTGCCAGGCGCGGACGATCCCGGCGCGATCGGCGGCGTCGAGAGCGCCGAGATCGTGCTCGGCGGCGAGCTGATCCAACGTCTCGCGATGCACGTCGTCAATGTTGAACGCGGGGGAGACCTGGTTGGTCATGCGCCCGAGCGCGGCGCGCCGATAGGCGTTGGCGATTGCCGGCCAGTCCCGGTCGAGGCGCCGCCGCTGGCCGGCCTCGGCAAGGGCCGCCGAGATGCCGCGATGCCAGTCGAGCACGGTGCCTCCCGTATCGAAAGCGAGGGTTTTGACTTGCAGCATGGGTGTCTCCCGTCGGCTGCTTCGATCCTGCCGCGCCGGGCCGCATGACGTGAAGCGGGTTCGCCGGCTTGGCCCGGCCGCCCGCCAACCGTTGCCCGCTAGATGCCGAGGGACGCCGCTCAGCTCCGCGCGCCCTCGCCCGACGCAGCCGCCTCGTGCGCGGTCGCCGGGAACGGCTCGCGCCAGGCGTCAAGATCGCTGAGGCGTCCGTGCCGGCGCCGGATCGAAGGGTCCGGCGGCGAGCGATAGCTTCGCGGCTCCTGCGCGCGCAGCTGGTCGTCGCACCCGCGCGGCCGTCTCGAGCTGCGCGGTCGCCGGCGCGCCCGCCGCGGCGGCGGGCTCGTTGACGCCGCGCCTCGGCTCCGCCCGGGCAATCCAGGGCGGCGGCGGGGGCTCCGCCGCGACGGCTGCCATCCAAACGGCGGTGTCGTGGAACACGGCGCCCCCCAACGGCAAGGCCGGCTCGTCGCTGGTCAGCGCGTTGATCCCGATGCCGCCCTCGAAGCACTCGCTGGGCCAGACGCTTTCGGCGACGATCACGCCCGGCTGCACGCCGTCGAACAAGCGGGCATGCAGCACGACGGATCCGCGAGCGTTGCCGAGCCGGATGCGCCCGCCGTCGGTGATGCCGAAACGGGCGGCGGCGTCCGGGTGGACGAGCGCGGTCGGCCGCCCTTCTCGGCGGCGCGAACCGTCGGTTTCCGTGAAGCTGGTGTTGAGGAACTGCCGAGCCGGCGCCGTCACCAGGCGGAACGGCCGGTCGGGTCCGGCTTCGTCGATCACCGCGAGGTGATCCGGCAGCTTCGGCATGGGCGCGTGGTTTGGGCCGATCCGCGACCAATCTGGCGCGAAATGAAACTTCTTGTCGGCGTGACCAAAGCCTTGGAGGAAATGCGACGCGGCGAAATCGGGCTGGGCGTCGATCCATCGGCGCTCCAGCACGGTCGCGGCGTCCGGCCACCCCGATGTTCCGAGGGTCGCGTCCACGATCTCCATCGCGGTCATGCCGAACCCCCGGTGAGCCGCGCCGAGCCGCGCGGCCAGCCCGCAGATCACCTCGTGGTTGGAGCGGCACGCGCCCGGCGGCTCGATCAGCTTGGGGCCGATCTGGAGGTGGCTGTGACCGCCAGCCTGATACAGGTCATCGTGCTCCATGAACATCGTCGCCGGCAGCACCACGTCAGCCCAGCGCGCCGTCTCGGTCATGAACTGCTCGTGGACGCAGACGAACAAGTCGTCCCGCGCGAAGCCCCGGCGCACCCGGTTGCTGTCGGGCGCGACCGTCAATGGGTTCTGATTTTGAATCAGCATGGCCGTGACCGGCGGGCCGCCGGCCAGCACCTCCGCCTCGCCGGTGAGCACGGCGCCGATCCGGCTCATGTCGAGCACGCGCGTGCGGTGGTCGACCACGTCGAGCCCTTCAATCAGCGTCTTGTCGATGTGATAGATGCCGCGGTTGTTCCAGAACGCGCCGCCGCCTTCGTGCTGCCAGGCCCCGGTCACGGTCGGCAGGCAGGTCACCGCGTGCAGCGCCGCCGCGCCGTTGCGCAGCCGGGTGAAGCCGTAGCCGGTGCGGATGTAGGCGCGCTTCGTCGTGCCATAAAGCCGCGCGAACGCCTCGATCTGCTCGACGGGGAGCCCGGTAAGGGCGGAGGCCCACTCGGGCGTGCGGGCGGCCAGATGCGCTTCGAGCGCGTCGGGGCAGTCGGCGTATCGGGCCATGTAGGCGCGGTCGGCGTAGCCGTCGCGGAACGCCACGTGCATCACCGCGCAGGCAAGCGCGCCATCCGTGCCGGGGCGCAGCATCAAGTGCGTGTCGGCGGTTTGCGCGGTCGCGGTGCGGTACGGGTCGACGACCACCAGCTTCGCACCGCGCTGCTTTCGCGCCCGCGCGACGTGGTGCATCACGTTCACCTGGGTGTTCACCGGGTTGCCGCCCCAGATCACGATGAGGTCCGACCGGGCCAGCTCGCGGGGGTCGGGGCCGGTGTAGCGCCCGACCCCCGCCATCCAGCCCGCCTCGCAGACGGATGTGCAGATGGTGAGTTGCTGGCGCGAGTAGCGCAGGGCGTGGCGTAGCCGGTTGATCCCGTCGCGCTGCACCAAGCCCATCGTGCCCGCGTAGTAGTACGGCCAGACCGCCTCGCTGCCGCGCCGCGCCGCCGCGTCCTTGAACGCCCCCGCGACGCGGTCAAGCGCCTCGTCCCAGCCGATCGGGCGGAAGCGACCAGCGCCCTTGGGGCCGGTGCGCAGCAAGGGTTCGGTGAGCCGATCGGGATGGTGGATGCGCTCGCGATACCGGGCGACCTTGGCGCAGATCACCCCTGCGGTGTAGCTGTTCGCCGCGGCGCCCCGCACCGCGCCGATCCGCTCGCCGTCGATCACCTCGACCTCGAGCGCGCAGGTCGAGGGGCAGTCATGCGGGCAGACGGAGGAGCGCGTTTCGGTGGGGGATAGCATGCCTGCAGGCTATCGCGCGCTGCCACGGCTTGGCAAAGCTTGCCTATGACGCTTCCCGTGCTGACCGAAGCGCTGGCCCGGCGTTATGCCCGCATCGCACTTGCGCACGTGGGTCGCGAGTATCCGAACAAGCTCGATCACGTGCTCGCCGGGCCAGAGGATCTGCGCGGCCCGAGGGAGCTGCATCCGTTGTTCTTCGGCAGCCTCGATTGGCACTCCTGCGTGCACGGGTTCTGGCTGCTGGCCCGTCTGCGCGCGCGCTTTCCGCAGGCGGATTTCGCAACCGAGATCGACCGGCTAATCGAGGCGCGGATCACGCAGGACGCCGTCGCGGGTGAATGCGCCTACCTGCGGGGTCCGGCGCGGGACGGATTCGAGCGCCCGTATGGCTGGGCGTGGCTGCTGATGCTGGCGGCCGAATGGACGCGGCAGGGTTCCGCGAGCGGCGCCGTGCTGCAGCCGCTCACGGACGCGATCGCGGGCCGCTTCGTCGCATGGCTGCCCAAAGCGACGTATCCCATCCGTGCCGGAACCCACGCCAACACCGCCTTCGCCTTGGCCTGGACGCTCGACTACGCGGCAACGGTCGGGGACAGCGCGCTCCACGCCGCAGCGCGAGGCAGGGCGCTCGATTGGTATGGCGGCGATGCGGACTGCCAAGCTTGGGAGCCGAGCGGCGAGGACTTTCTATCTCCGGCGCTGATGGAAGCGGAGTGCATGCGGCGCGTGCTGACTCCCGACGCGTTCGCCTCC
>CAXUIE010000168.1:0-7187 GCA_964250825.1 uncultured Acidisphaera sp.
CGCTCGAGGAGCGCGGGTTCGAGTCGGTCTGGGCGCCGGAGCACTCGCACATCCCGGTTTCGCGCAAGACGCCGTTCACTGGCGGCGGCGAGCTGCCGAAGAAATACTACGACGCGATGGACCCGTTCGTGACGCTCACTGCGGCGGCGGGGGCGACCCGGTCGCTCAAGGTCGGCACGGGCGTTTGCCTGGTGCAGCAGCGCGACCCGATCCAGACCGCCAAGCTCGTCGCCTCCATCGACCAGGTCAGCGCCGGTCGATTCCTGTTCGGCATCGGCGGCGGCTGGAACCAGGACGAGATGGAGAATCACGGCACCGTCTATGAGACGCGGTTCAAGCGCCTGCGCGAGAGCGTGGAAGCGATGAAGCAGATCTGGACCGAGACGAAGGCCGAATATCACGGCGAGTTCGTCAACTTCGACCCGATCTACGCCTGGCCAAAGCCGGTGCAGAAGCCGCATCCACCGGTGATCGTGGGCGGCGCGTATCCGTATTCGGCCCGGCGCGCCGTCCGCTACGGCGACGGCTGGATCCCGCACACCAAGCGCCCCCACTACGACGACGTGAGCGAGTTCATGCCCGAGTTCCACCGCATGGCCCGCGAAGCCGGCCGCGACCCGGCCTCGCTGCCCGTGACCCTATGGGGCATCCCGGAGGACGCCGACCGGCTCCGCCACTACCAGGAGATGGGGGTCGCCCGCGTGGTGGTCAGCGTCGAGTCGGAAAAGGAGGACGCGATCCTGCCGATCCTCGACCGCTGGACGGCGCTAATGCGGCAGGTGCGCTGACAAGTTCGCTTTCCTCTCCCCATCGAGGGGAGAGGCCGGGGGGGGGAGCGGTTGCTTCTCCCCGGGGAGCTACAGCACCTCCGCCACGGCCTCCCGGTAACGCTTCATCGCGGCAAGGTGATCCTCTGCCATCCGCCCGGCGATGCGCTGGTGGCCGCGACGCCCGAAGGTCGTAGTGAGGCAGATCCGGTCCACGCCAAGCGCCTTCCAGGCGGCCGCCTCGCGCTTCCAATCCGCCTCGCTCCCATTCCCCACCGACACCCAGGGCTCGAGTCCCACCGACGCCGGATCGCGCCCTTCTTCCGCGGCATAGCGGCGCAACGTATCGAACGCCCCGCGCGCTTCGTCGCCTGGGCCGAACGCGTTCGGCATCCAGCCGTCGCCGTATCTCGCGACGCGCCGCAACGTCACGTCCTCCGCGCCGCCGTACCACACCGGCACGCGCCGATGGGTCGGCAAAGGATTGATTCCGGCGTCGTCGATCCGATGATACTTGCCCTCGAACTTCACGTGCGGGGCGGCCCAGAGCTGCTGCATGACATGCACCTGCTCCTCCGACCGCCGCCCGCGGTTCTTGAAGTTCTCGTTCAGCCCGACGAACTCGACCTCGTTCCAGCCGACGCCGACACCGAGCCGGAAGCGACCGCCACAGAGCACGTCGAGCGAGGCCGCCTGCTTCGCAACCAGCGCGGTCTGGCGCTGCGGCAGGATCAGCACCTGGGTAGAGAAGCCAATGGAGCGAGTGACCCCGCTCAGATAGCCGAACAGCACGAACGGATCATGAAACAGGTCGCGCGACGTGTTACGCGCGCCCCAGTCGGGCCGGCTTTCGGCGTTGATCCCGAGGACGTGGTCGGGCGCGGCCAGGTCGTCGTAGCCCAACGACTCGGCCGCTTGCGCAAACGCCTTCACCGCGCCGGGATCCCCGCCGATGTCGCCGAGCGGCATGAGCGCCCCGAGCTTGATCCTGTCTGCCATTCCCAACGCCCTTTCGTGACCGCGTCCGATGGTCGCGCAGCCACGGCCTCGAGGCAAATGCCGCCCGCTCGCGCCGCGAAAGGGTGCGAAACACTGGCCTCGGGCGGCCCGGGCGCTATCATGCTCGGGAATTGCTGAAGGGCTGCAGCGGTGGGGGCAGGTCAGGCCGGATGAGCGAGGTCATCACCCTCCCGCGCTCCGCCGAGGACACGCTATGGGCGGTGGTGGCTTCCGTGGGCCGCACCGACCGCATCGCCGACGTCTACCCGAACCGGCTTGCCGCGCTGGCCGATCGCGCTTGGCGCGAGCAGCAGGTGCGCGCCTATGCCGGATTCCTGCGAAGCTGCAAGCAGGCGGTGCCACGCTACAGCGTCGCCCCCATTCGCCGGACCGACCTGCCTAGGTCCTGGAAGCCGCTCCCGGCACTCGGCTTCCTGCGCGGCCAGTTCATCTGATCCGACCCGGTCCGAAGCGGAGGCCCGCAGGCCGCATGGCTCGTTCATTCCGGTTTTGTTCACCGGGCGTCAACCCAGACTGCCGATGATGCCGCCACGGCCCCCCGGAAGGGTGCCGGCGGGGTCAGAGTCGGATGTTATTTTCCAAGTTCCGGGCGCGTTTCGGGATCGCACATCGGTTGTACTGCGTCGCGGCGCTGACGTTCGTCGCCATCGTCGGCCTCGCGTCGGTCTCCATTCATTTCGCTTTACATACGCAGAGCCTTGCCAGAGCCGTCGAAACGGATGGCGTGGCGAATGCCCGCTTGGCCGTAAACACGCTGGTATTGCTTGAACGCCATCAGCGCCTCGTGCAGACGGCGGTAGGGCCGATGGGTTTGGAGCGGTTGCCTGCGCTGCGCGCGCAGTTGGCCGAGGTCGAGGGCCAGATCACTGAACTCGACCGGCGGCTGGACGCCCACCTCGCATTGTCCGGGTTGTTCGCGTGCGCCCGATCCATCCTGTTCGCCTCCGAGGTCAACAACGCGGTGCTGGCGGACAGCATGCTCGACAACAGCTACGCGCTGTATGCCGAGAAGCTTACCAGCGATGTCATCGGCGCGCGCGCGCGCGCCACCGCGACACTCGACCGAGAGCTCTCCACCCTGCTCCGCAGCGCCCACCGCACTTTCGGCTGGGTGGGGACGTGCCTCGGGGCCGCGTTATGCACCGGGTTTGCCGGCGCCCTCATCCAGCGGCGCGTGGTCCGCCGCCTGCAAGCGATAACGGCCGCGATGAGCCGGCTTGCGGCCGGCGAGACCGCGATGGAGTTGCCCTCGCTCGACGACGCGGATGAAGTGGGCGACCTTGCCCGTGCGGCGTGCGTGTTCCAGGCCACCAACGGCGAGGTTCTGCGGCGCGGCGCGGAACTCGACCGAACGGGTGGACAGCTGACGGCGGCGCTCAGCAACATGACCCAGGGCCTTTGCATGTACGACGCGGAGCACCGATTAGTCTTGGCCAATCCCCACTACTATGAGATTTGCGGCTTCGATCCCGCCGACATCCGTCCAGGGATGACCTTTCGCTCGATCATCCAGCACAGCTTCGGGTGCGGCAATTATCCGCGCGGTACCTTCGACGAAGTGATGGCCGAACGCGAGGGCGTGATCGCTCGCGGAGAGCGAGCAACTTGGCTGCTTGAACTCGGCAACGGACGCACCGCGCGGCTGTTTCACGAGCCCATGGCGGATGGCGGATGGATTCTCACCTTCGAGGACGTCACCGAACGGCGGCAAGCCGAGGAGCGTATCGTGTTCATGGCGCGGCACGACGCACTGACCAAGCTCGGCAACCGCGTCCTGTTTCACGAACGAATCGAACAGGCGCTTGCGCAAACCGCGCGCGAGGGCGGCTTCGCGCTCCTGTGCTTGGACCTCGACCGGTTCAAGGCGGTGAATGACGGCCTCGGCCATCCGGTGGGAGACCGCCTGCTATGCGAGGTCGCGGCCCGGCTGAAGAAACTCGTCCGCGAGGGAGACACGGTGGCGCGCCTGGGCGGTGACGAGTTCGCAATCGTCCAGCTTGGCGTGACCGAGGGGCGCCCGGTCGCCGCGCTCGCGGACCGGATCATCGAAGTGATATCGCGTTCCTACATCATCGACGGCCACGAGATCGTGATCGGCACCAGCGTCGGGATCGCACTGTCGCCCGCGGATGGAGCGGACGCCGACACGCTGATCCGCAACGCGGATCTCGCCCTCTACACGGCCAAGACGGACGGGCGGCGCGCATGGCGCTTCTTTGAGCCCGCGATGGATGCTCAAGCCCAGGCAAGGCGGACGCTGGAGCTCGACTTGCGGGAAGCGCTTGGCCGCGAGCAGCTCGCCGTCCACTACCAGCCCGTCATCGACGCCGCCACGCGGCGGACCTGCGGCTTCGAAGCCTTGCTGCGCTGGCAGCACCCGACGCTCGGCCCGATACCGCCCAACAAATTCATCCCGCTCGCCGAGGAAGTGGGGCTGATCGTGCCGATCGGCGCCTGGGTGCTGCGGCAGGCTTGCCAGGAGGCGGCCCGCTGGCCGGACGCGATCAGGGTTTCCGTCAATCTCTCGCCAGCGCAGTTCCGCAGCCCGCAACTCGTGCAAACGGTTGCCGAGGCGATCGAGCAGGCCGGGCTCGCGCCGGAACGGCTCGAACTCGAAATCACCGAATCGGTCCTGCTGCACGACGACGAAGCGACCATGGCGACCTTGCACCAGCTCCGCGCCGCCGGCGTGCGCATCTCGCTCGACGATTTCGGCACGGGATACGCCTCGCTCGGCTACCTCCGGCGGTTCCCGTTCGACCGGCTCAAGATCGACCAGTCCTTCATCCGCGATCTCGCGGTGAGCGCCGATTCCGCGGCGATCGTGCGGGCGGTCACCCGGCTTGGCCAAAGCCTCGGCATCGCGGTCACGGCCGAAGGCGTCGAGACCGCCGAACAAATGGACCGGCTCCTCGCCGAGGATTGCACGGAGTTGCAGGGCTTCCTGTTCAGCCGCGCCCGCCCCGCCGCCGAACTTCCCGGGCTCCTGGACCTTGCCTATGCCCGGCCCGAGCCAGCCCTCACGGCCTAGCGGCCGGAACGGACTCCAACGCCACGCCCCCGCTGCCCGGCGCGGGCGCCTGGCCGATTTTCGGCAGCGTCACGCCGATCATGTCGCCGCCCCGGACAATGGCGGCGAGCCGTTGCTCGCTCCAGCCCTCCGTTCCATCCGGCCGCACCGGCAGCACCATCCAGCGGTAGTCGGCCGTGGAATCGACGACGCGGATTCTGGTTTCGTGCGGCAGCACCGTGCCCCATTCGGCAAGCAACCCGCGCGGATCGCGCACGGCGCGGGCGCGATAGGCGGCGGACTTGAACCAGAACGGCGGATAACCGAGCACCGCGCGCGGGTAGCAGCTGCACAAGGTGCAGACCACGAGATGGTGCTGGGCCGGGGTGTCGGCGAGCACGCCGAGCGGCGGCGCGCCCCGCATTGTGATGCCAAGCTGCTCGGCGGCGCGCGCGCCATCCTCCAGCATCGCCTCGCGGAACGCCGGATCGACCCAAGCGCGGGCGACCATGCGCGCCCCCTGCGCGGGCGAGCCGCGATCGGTGGCGGCAACGCGCTCGGCGATCTCCACGGGCGTCGCGATCCCCTTGTCCGCGAGCAGCGCGCGCAACGCCGCCAGCAGCATTTCGCCATCGGTCTGCAGCAACGCGGTCATTGCTCGGGCTCCAGCCAATGGGCGAAAATCTCGACCAGCAGCTCATCGCCGCCCTTGCCGTCCGGCCATATCGCCGCGGGGTTGAACGCGACATGGTACAGCGCGACGGGCGCCGCCGGCCGGGCGAAGGCGAGGTCCTCGGGGTTGGGGAATGCGCCGAGCCGGCGCACCACCCGCCCCCGCTTGCCGCGCACGTAATGAGGGGTGCGGACATGCGCCGGCCCGCGGCTTTCGGGCCAGTCGTCCCGCACCCGCACGGGCATCCCGGGCGCGATGGCGCCGGTCATGCCTCGCCCACGGCGCGACGGAGCTCGCCCTCGGTGATGACGCCCTTGCGGAGAAGATTGTCCGTGATGGAGCGAATCCAGCGCCGATAGTAGGATAGGCGATGGTACTCGGCTTCCGGGATCGCCTCGATCCCACGCCGCAGCTCGTCCACGCTCATCACGCCCTTGGCGCCCAGAATCTGCCGGAGCGCGTCCACCTCGCGGTCGAAGTCGGTCAAGGCGTGCGGCTCGGTGTCGACCGCTTCGCACATGTATTTCGCAACCCCGCCGAGATCGTGGTGCGCGCGCCGCTCGTCCATCGCCCAACGATAGCGCGCCTCGGCCGCGATACGCTACGGGCGGTGCGCTACGGGTCAGGCTCGCTAAGGGTTGACCGCCTCGCCGGGGAAGCTGCCCCAGAACTGCCCCCGCTCCAGCCAGCCACGAAATTCGCCGACCTGGACCTCGCACCAAGCCGCACCCGCCCCGCAGGCGCGAAGCCGGCCGATCACGCCCGGCTTGAGAATCGCGACCGCGGCCGAGCTCTCGTCGGGCTCGCGCCGAACTGTCCGGGCGGCGCCGGTCACCACGAAGCTGCGCCGGCCGGTCAAGGTCGCCTGATGCACCCAGCCCTTCACGCCCTCGGGATCTTCGACCAGCCGCCACACCTCGAACTCACGCTCGATCCGCACGGGCAGATCACGGCGCTTATAGACCCATTGGATCGGATAACGCGTTCCAGGGCCGCCGCGCATGTTGACGTCGTCGGAGCGCAGGGCCGCGAAGCGCGGCAGCGCCAAGCCGGTGGCCGAGCCCTTGAGCGGCTCGGCAGGCTCGGCGGGCTTCGCCTCGAGGGCCGGGGCGGGGTTCGGCGCAGCGGCCGAGGGAGCGCCCGGCTTGCCATGAGCGGGCAGGCTCTTGGGAGACGTCGCCTTCGGCTTGACCACCGGCGTGGCTCGCGCCGGGCGTTCCCCCGCGCGATGGACGGGGGCGACAGGGGCTGCCTTGGGTGGCGCGTGCGTGTTGGCCGGCTTTCCGGACGTGGCGATCACGGCGGGGGAAAGCGGCTTGGGCGGCAGAGCGCCGGCCTGCTGCCCCCAAGCTGCAGGAGCCGAGAGCAGGAACAGGCCCAGCAGCATCGGTAGGAGGCGCGCGGCGGGCATCGTTCTTCCGTGCCGCTCGACGGCGAATCGGGTCAAGCTAGATGGCGACGATGTTGCCGCCCGCCGTGTCGGCCAGGAAAGTCGCGACCCCGGCCACGATCACGCCCGGCCAGAGCGCCGCGTCGCCAAGCCCCTCCGCCCGCAGCCCGGCCTCGCAGGCGATCAATCGCACCCCGAGATCGCGCGCCGCCTGGCGCAGTTCGTCCACACCCGCGACCCCCCGGGCCCGCACCGTCGCGTCCCGTGCCGCGTCGTCGAGCGCCGACCAGTCCTCGAGCAACGCGCGGCAGCCACCATTGGTGGCGA
>CAXUIE010000169.1:0-7157 GCA_964250825.1 uncultured Acidisphaera sp.
ACCCCGGCGGCCTCGCCCGCCGCGACCGCGTCGATCGCCACCCGCATGGAGGCGTTGCGCATGCGCAGCGCGGCCGTCGGCTTCATCGCATCGCCGATAACGTCCGAAGCGTGCCGCAGCGTGCAGACGTTGATGGCGCGCCGGTGCTTCTTGAGCAGGGGCTCGATGCGCGCTTGGTTGCCGACCAGCAGGAAGCGGGCGGCGGGATGACGCTCGGCGGCGATCGCCAAACCTTCCACCACTACCCCAGGAGCGCGATCGCCCCCCATGGCGTCGACGGCGAGCGTGAAGGGCTCTTTCAATTGCGGACGACCGGGGTACGGTTCCCCAGGATCAGGCTCTGACGGCGCCCTTGAGCGGCTTGCCGGCCCCGACGACTTCCCGACCATTGTAGTGCCCGCAATGGCTGCAGATGTGGTGCGGCCGGCGAAGCTCGCCGCAGTTCGGGCACTCAGCATTCGCTTCAGTCGGCAGCGCATGATGGCTGCGCCGCATGCCCCGGCGCGAGGGCGACGTCTTTCTCTTGGGAACGGCCATGGGACTGCGCCCCTCCGACTGGCGTGACACCCTGACGTGAGCAACGCGAGATGGGGCGTCGCGAGCTCGGAACGGGGGCAGTCACAATCTGGCAACAACGTGAGGGGCGGCGTCTAGCAGAGGGTTTGCAGGCCCGCAAGGGATGCGGATGCGCCGGCCTTCCTCGCGCTCGCGCGATTAGTTCGGAGCACGGCGCGCCGTCAGGGCGGCGAACGGGTTCGATTTGGCGTCCGCGACCTCGCGCTGCCCGGGAAGCATGGCACCCGGGGCGCGGGGAAACGGGTCGAGGGCCAAGGCGAGCTGCTCGGCGGCCGCCTCGCCGAGATCAAGCGAAGCGCCCTCATACGGGATCTCATCGGGCGACTCGGGATCGGGATCGTCGCTTGCGCGCGCGGAGGGCACGAAACGGACCGAGAACGCTTCAGCGATGTCGGCCTCGAAGTCGTCCGCGCTCACGACGCAGGTTTGCGTCACGCGCGCCTCGAGCCGTCCCTCGGCTTCCACGGTTCCGGCCGGTGCCGCGCGCCGCAGCACCCAGTGGCATAGAAGGCGTTCCACCGCCGGCATGGCGAGCCGTTCGGCAAGCGCGTCGCATTCGGCCCGCGTCGCCTCGACGGCGATGGCAAGCCCGTCCGGTCCGATCCGTTCGAGGAGCACTGGCCGGTGAAGCTCGGACCTCATCGCGCGGCCGCCGGGGCGGGGAGGAAGCGGGCATCGCCAGCTGCGAACTGCTGGAGCGACTGGGTCGCGAGATGCGCGTCTTGCCTCATGGCCAGGCGCGCCAGCGAAGCGGCCGCGCCGAGAGGGGCGTCGCTCCCCCGCCACACGTTGCGGGCGAGCGCGGCGGCGAGCGCGTCTCCATCGCCCGCCGAGAGCGCCGCCTCGTAAGCCTGGGCGCGGCCGTGGAACGCTTCCCACATCGCTTTCACCCGTTTGCCCACCGAAAGATCGCTCACGCCCATCTCCCGCAGATTGACATCCATGTCGCTGAACATCGCGTCGAACACGCCTTGGGCGAGTTCCGGGCCGGGCGGCCGGAGAAAGCGCAAACGGCGGATCAGCAAGGCGGCGTGCAGCCCGACGATGTCGAATCTTCCATCCAGCGTGTCGGGCGCGCCCAAGGTCTCGTAGAAATACGGATCGCGCGCTGCGGTCACCGCCGCGCCGTACAGGCCGAACCCGGCCCGGTCGTGCGACCGGCGGCCGAAAAGCCCGAACAAACCCATGGGCGTGCGCTGCTCCCAGAAACGATCGGCCCGGCCTAATTGACACGCCGTAGCCGTCGTGACACCCGATCTCAGATAGCGCGCCGGCATCGCCGGTCAACGCCGGGTCTTCGTGGGCGCGGGACAGAGGTCGGGACGAGATCGCGTGCAAATCTCATTCACTTGCTTGCCGCGCGGGCGCGCCCTGGGGCGCGCGCTCGCCGCGGCGTCGATGCTGGCGACCGTGGCCGGATGCAGCTGGTTCGAAACGCCGCCTCAGGCGCGTGGAAACCGGGTGCAGGCCGATTCTCTCAAGGAACTCACTCCGGGCGTCTCGACGCGGGCGGATGTCACGGCCCTTCTGGGGTCACCCACGGCCAAGGCGACGTTCGACGACAATCAATGGATCTACATCGGCAGCCTTACCCGTCCGGAGGTCGGCCGGACGCAAGGCGTGATCAGCCAGGACGTCGTGCTGGTGACGTTCAACGGTCAGGGCGGGCTCGAGGGCATGACGCGGCTCGCCCAAACGGCCGCGCTTCCGGTGAGCGGGGGCGCGCGCGCGACCCCGTCGCCGGGAAGCGAGGCATCCGTGCTTCAGCAATTGCTGGGCAATGTCGGCCGGTTCAATCCAGGCGGGCTTGGCGGCGTCGGCGGGCTGGGTGGCTCCAGCACCCCCCCGAGCGGCGGAGCGCCCGGGGCAGGCGGCGGCTCTCAGTTCTGAGATCAGCCGGCCGCCGTGACCAGCCGGGTGCGGTTGGCGAGATGCCAGAGCACGAGAACGGTCGCAACGGCAAGCGGCGGAACGATCGTTAGATTGAGCGCCAGCCATCCGGCGCTTGCGTGAACCGCGCCCGATGCGAACGCGGTGCAAGCGACGGTGCCGAACACCAGGAAATCGTTGGTCGCCTGCACCTTCACCCGCTCATGGGGCTCGTAAACCGTGGTGAGCAGGGCGGTGGCGCCCACGAACATGAAGTTCCAGCCGACGCCGAGCAGGATGAGGGCCACGAAGAACGTGAGATAAAGCGGTCCCATCGCCCAATTGACCCCGGCGCAGCCGAGCGAGAGGGCGGCGCCGGCGCAGATCACCCGATGCGCGCCGTACCGCTGGATCAGCCGTCCGGTGACGAAGCCGGGCAGGAACATGCTGATCGAATGCGCGCGGATCACGTCGGCGCTGGCGTTCACGCCGAAGCCGCAGAGCATCATCTCGAGCGGGGTTGACGCCATCACGAGGTTCATCACCCCGTAGCCGACCATGCCGGTGACGACGGCGACCACGAAGGTCGGCCGGGCCAGGATCGCGCGGAACGGGACAGGCACGAAGTTGGGCGGCGGAGCGGGCGGCAAACGGACGACCGTCAGCAACAGCGCCGTGAGCACGGGCAGGGCCGTGAGGCTGCAATACGTGCCGAGAAACGTGATTGGCGGGAACAGCCCGTTGGTGCGCTTGACGATCTCGGGCCCGATGATCGCCGCGAGCACGCCGCCCGCCATCACGAGCGCGATGGCGCGGGGACGTGACTCGGGCGCCGCCACCTCGGCCGCGGCGAAGCGCAGGTGCTGGGAGACGCCGAAGCCGAGGCCGCCGGGTATCGCGCCCAGGCAGTAGATCATGAAACTTCCGGTGTAGACGCCGTAGGCGAAGGTGAGGCTGCCGCACAGCGCCGCGGCGCAGCCGAGGAAGAACCCCGGCTTGCGGCCGAGGCGGGAGAAGATGATCCCGGCGGGGATGGAGGCGGCCATCGTGGCCGCCATCTGGATCGCCATGGGCAAAGTGTTGAGCGCCTTGTCGACGACGAGCGAGTGCCCGATCAGCGAGGCCATCACGACCTGGCCGGACATGATGGCGTTCATCAGCGCCTGACAGCAGAACAGAAGCCAGACGTTCCGGTTCATGCGTTTACCCTCGTCCGACCGTTCGCCGCCGGTACGCGGTCAGAAATGGCTCCAGCCGCCAGTGGCGCCCCTCAATTCCGCGCCGCCCGCGTCGCGCACAACGACACGAGGCGGCCCGGAGCGGAATTGCCCGATGCGGGTGACTGCTATGCCGGCCGCGTCGGCCGCGGCGCGCATGGCCCCCTCCCGTTTCGGCGGGACAGCGAGCAGCAACTCGTAATCGTCTCCCCCCGTCAGGCATTGGAAAAACCAGTTCGGCCCGGCGGCCCGCGCGGGTGCCGACAGCGGCACGCGGTCGGCCTCGATTTCGGCCGTGAGCTCTCCGGCCCGGCACAGATGCCCAAGGTCCTGGACAAGCCCGTCCGAGACGTCCATGCCGGCCGAGGCGATCCCGGCGAGCGGCAGGCCGAGCCGCGGCTCGGGAAGCCGATAGCGCTCGAGTAGATGGCCCGACAAATCGGCAAGGCGGCCTTGCGCCACGGCCAGCCCGAGCGCGCCGTCGCCGATCGTCCCGCTGACCCAAACGCCATCCCCGGGCTGGGCGCCACGTCGCCGCACCATCGCCCCCGGCGCGACGTGCCCGATCGCGGTGAGCGACAGCGTGACCGGACCCGGGATGGACGTCGTGTCGCCGCCGAGCAGGGCGATGCCGAAATGCGCCTGATCGCGCGCCAGTCCTGCGGCGAACGCGGCGAACCAGTCGTCCGGCGTGTCCCGGGGAACCGCCACGGTGAGGAGATAACCGAGCGGCTCCGCCCCCTTGGCGGCGAGGTCGGAGAGGTTAACCCGCAACAGCTTGCGGGCAACAAGGGCGGCGGCGTCGTCCGGCAGGAAATGGACACCGGCTACCATGGCGTCGACGGTGAGCACGAGTTCCCGCCCCGATGGCGGGGCGAGGAGGGCCGCGTCGTCGGCGAGGTCCAAGGCCGCATGGCCGGCGAGGGGGCGAAAGTGACGGGCGATGCGGGCGAATTCTTCGGGAAGTGCTGGCGCGGTGATTTTCATTCGCACGCTCGTCCGCCGACCTGATGACGCGCTAGTGAAGGAACATCCGGAGCATGACGAGAGCACAGCGAGAGGTGAGCCTCATTGCACGAACTCGGCCGGCCGGAGCAGGCGTGCCAGGCGGTCGAGCACGCCGTTGGCCATGCGCGGCTCCTCGCCGATGAAGAAGCCGTGGGCCACGTCGAGATACTCGTTGATCACCACCTTCGCCGGTGGCCCGTCGGACATGCCGAGCTCGGCCGCGCCCGCGCGCATCACCGCGCGCAGCACGGGGTCGATCCGGTTCAACGGCCAGTCCGCCGGCAACGTCTCGGCCAGCATCCGGTCCGTCGTGTCCTGTTGGGCGACCGCGGCGCGGACGATGCGGGCGAACAGCTTCACCTCCGCGTCCGGCACGCGGCCTTCCTCGAAACCGCCCGTGCCGGGCAGCTCACCCAAGCGATGGCGCACGAATTGGTCGATCACCTTCTCGGCGTTATCCTGCGCCTGCTCGCTTTGAAACAGCGCCTGCACGGCGGCGACGCGCGATGCGGTGCGCGGGCGATTATGCGGCGCGGGGCGTCGGCCCATCAGGCCGCCCCAAGCCGGCGGGCCGCGGCGCCCTGCAGCAGTGCCGCGGCCGCGGCCTCGCCGCCGTTGTTGAAGCCGGCCAACCGCGCTCGGGCGCCCGCGTGTTCCAGGCGGTCCCCCGTCAGGAGGCCGGAGCCGAGTGCCAGGCCGAACTGCAACGCCACCTGCATCAAGCCCTGCATGGTCGCCTGGCAGATAAAGTCGTAGTGGTCGGTTTCGCCCCGCACCACGCAGCCCAGCGCGACGTAGCCTTCAAACCCACGGTTGCCCCGGGTCGCGAGGCGGATCGCCTGCGGCAGCTCGAAGGCGCCCGCCACGTCGAGGACCTCGTATGACGCCGTCGCTTCATCGAGGATGCGCCGCGCGCCCCAAAGCAGGCCGGAGCCGATCTCCCGGTAATAGGGAGCCTGGACCACCAGCATGCGCGGGGGCGCTCCGGGAATCGCGGGCGCTTTGGGGAGCGGCGCATCTTCCGTGCTCATCCGCTTCGCCTCACGCGTGCGTCCCGTCCCGGTCGGGATCCATGATCGGGCGCTGCCCCACGATGTTGAGCCCGTAGCCTTCCAGCCCGACGAGGACGCGCCGCGGGCTGTTGGACAGCAGCACCATGTCCTTGACGCCGAGATCGAGGAGGATTTGCGCGCCGATGCCGTAGTCGCGCAGCTGCCGCTGCGGCCGCCGCGCGCCCGCGAGGTTGCGGACGCGTTCCGACAGCGCGGTCGGCCGGTGTTCGCGGATCAGCACGACCACCCCCCGGCCTTCCTGCGCGATCAGCCGCATGGAGCCGTGCAATGAAATCCAATGCGCGCCGCCGGTCATGTCGTCGAGCAGATCGATCGCATGCATCCGCACCAGCGGCGCCACGCCGTCGGCGAGATCGCCCTTCACCAACGCGATGTGTTCCTGGTACTCGACCGTGTTGGCATAAACCAGAACGCGCCATTCGCCGCCGGCCGTGTGGTCCATCACGCCCTCCTCGACGCGGCGCACCAGGCGCTCGGTGCGGCGGCGGTGGGCGATCAGGTCGGCGATGGTGCCGAGCTTGAGGTTGTGGTGCTGGGCGAACGCGACGAGGTCGGGCAGCCGCGCCATCGTGCCGTCGTCGTTCATGATCTCGCAGATCACGCCGGCCGGCATGAGCCCGGCCAGACGCGCGATGTCCACCGCCGCCTCCGTGTGTCCGGCGCGGATCAAGGCGCCGCCCTCGCGCGCGACGAGGGGGAAGATGTGCCCTGGCGTTACGATGTCGTCCCGCCCGCGCGCCGGATTAATGGCGACGGCGACCGTGCGGGCGCGATCGGCTGCCGAAATGCCAGTGGTGACCCCCTCGCGCGCCTCGATCGAGACGGTGAAGGCGGTCTGGTGCCGCGTGCCGTTCGATCGGCTCATCAGGGTGAGGCCGAGCTGCTCGACCCGCTGCTGGGTCATCGCGAGGCAGATCAGGCCGCGCGCGTGTCGGGCCATGAAATTGATCGCGTCCGGCGTTGCGAACTGGGCCGGGATGACAAGATCGCCCTCGTTCTCCCGGTCCTCGTCGTCGACCAGGATGAACATGCGGCCGTTGCGGGCTTCTTCGATGATGTCCGCCGCGCTCGACAGATAGTCCGACAGGTTGGCGGTTTGCAGGCTCGTGCTCATGCGTACTCCGACAACCGTGCGACGTAGCGGGCTAGCGTGTCGATCTCGATGTTCACGCCGTCGCCGGGCGCGAGCGCGCCAAACGTGGTGACGGATGCCGTATGCGGAATAATGTTCACGCCGAAGCTTGCGCCATCGACGTCGTTTACCGTGAGGGAAACGCCGTCGACCGCGACGCTGCCCTTGGGTGCTATAAAGCGGGCGAGCGGGTCGGGGACGCGGAAGCGCCAGCGGGTGGAGGCGTTCTCCGGCTCCTTCGACAGCACCTCGCCCAGGCCGTCGACATGGCCGGACACGAGG
>CAXUIE010000170.1:0-7156 GCA_964250825.1 uncultured Acidisphaera sp.
CCCCCCCCCCCCCCCACCCCGGCGCCGCGGGCCCTCAATCCTGCGCGCCCCCCCGCCCCCACGACTCGCTGGTCCACCCCCTCGTAGCGCCCGCACACGAGCACGACGCCGAGGCCGGCGGCGAAGCGCCCGGCGTCCGCTTGGGTGAACGCCCGACCGCGCGGGGTGAGCAGCACGAGCGGGCGCGCGTCCGCGACCGCGCCGATCGCGGCATCCATCACGTCGGGTCGCAGCACCATGCCGGCGCCGCCGCCGAACGGGGCGTCGTCCACGCTCCGATGCCTGCCAGGGGCGAACTCGCGGAGGTCGACGGCCTCCAACGACCAGCGTCCCGCACCCAGTGCCCGCCCGGCGAGTGAACAACCGAGCGGACCCGGGAACATCGGCGGGAACAAAGTCAGCACGGTCGCCCGCCACGTCACCGGGAAACCGCCGCCGCGCTGGCGCCGATGATCTCATGGGGCAGCACCACCCGGACGCGGCCCGCCGTGGGATCGACCTCGGGAACGCAGGCGCGGGTGAACGGCACCAGCACGGGCTCGGCCGTCGGCCGCGCGATCTCCAGGCTCGCTCCGGCCCCGTAGTCATGCACGGCGGCCACGGTGCCGAGCACGGACCCCGCCTCGTCCACCGCGGCCAAGCCTTGCAGGTCGGCGAGGTAGAACTCCTCCTCGTCAGCCGGCGGAAGCAGGTCGCGCTCGATATACAGCCGCGTGTTGGTGAGCCGCGCCGCCGCGTCGCGGTCGGCCACCGGGAGGCGCTCCCCGCCGACGATCTCGACGAGCGCCGCGACCCCCTCGCCGCGCCATGACAGCGCGAAGCGCCGGCCTCGGTCGTCCCCGAGCGAAGCGTATGCGGCGAGGCTCGCCGGATCGGCGGCATAGCTTTGCACGCGCACCAGCCCCCGCACGCCGTGCGGCCTGCCCACCACGCCCATCAGGATGCGCTTCGCGGCCATTCCTGTCCGTTCAGCCCGCCGAAGCGGCGGCCTTGGCCCGCTCCTGCGCCCGCTTCTTGGGTGCCGACTTGATCGGCTGCTCGCGGATCGCGGGCATCGGCGCGAGCCCGGCGCGGCCGAGAAAGCGGGCGACACGATCAGTCGCGATCGCGCCCTCGCCGATCCAGTGCTGGATGCGCTCGTCCTGCAATCGCACCCGGTCCGCGTGATCGGCGGGCAGCATCGGGTTGTAGCTGCCGAGTTTCTCGAGAAACCGCCCGTCGCGCGGGCTTCGGCTGTCGGCCACGACGATGTGGTAGTACGGACGCTTCTTGGCGCCCGCCCGGGCTAGGCGGATCTTCAAACCCATCTCGTTGCTTTCTCCTGACTCATACTCGTCCTCTGCATCCTCGATGTCGGCCTGCGCGAGCCATGACAATAAAGGCGCAAAGCCATCAAAACGGCCGCTGCCCGCCCCGTCCGGGCGCCATGCCCTTCGGCATCAGGGCGGACAAACCGTGCCGCATGAGCCCCTTCTGCCCGAGCTTGTTCATCCGCTTCATCATGGTGGACATGTCATCGAACTGCTTGAGCAGCTTGTTGACCTCCTGGACGGAGGTGCCCGAGCCGGCGGCAATGCGCTTCTTGCGGCTGGCCTTGATGATGTCCGGAGCGCGGCGCTCCTTTGGCGTCATGGACGAGATGATCGCCCCCTGCCGCTTCAGGATCGCCGTGTCGAGATTGGCGTCCTCGATCTGCGACTTGAGCTTGCCCACGCCCGGCAGCATGCCGAGGATGCCCGAAAGGCTGCCCATCTTGGTGATCTGCTTGAGCTGCTTGCCGTAATCCTCGAGATCGAACTGGCCCTTCGCCATCTTGCGGGCGAGTTTTTCCGCTTCTTCCTCGTCGACCGTTTCCGAGGCCTTTTCCACCAGGCCCACGATGTCGCCCATGCCGAGAATGCGGCCGGCGACGCGCTCGGGGTGGAAGTCCTCGAGCCCGTCCAGCTTTTCGGACACGCCGGTCAGCTTGATTGGCGCGCCCGTCACCGCCCGCATCGACAATGCCGCGCCGCCGCGCGCGTCGCCGTCCATCCGCGTCAGCACGATGCCCGTGACGCCAAGCGCGTCGTTGAACGCCTTGGCCGTGTTCACCGCGTCCTGGCCGGTCATGGCGTCGACCACGAGCAAGGTCTCGATCGGGTTGGTCGCCGCGCGGATTTCCGCGACTTCCGCCATCAACTCCTGATTGATCGACAGGCGCCCGGCCGTGTCGAGGATCACGACGTCGAAGCCTTCGCGGCGCCCTGCAACCATCGCGCGTCGGGCGATCTGCACGGGCGTCTCGCCCGCGACGATCGGCAGGCTCGGCACGCCGGCCCGTTCGGCCAGTTGCGCCAACTGGAGCTGCGCCGCCGGGCGCTGCGTATCGAGGCTCGCCAGCAGAACCCGCCGCCGCAGGCGCTCGCGCAAGCGAAGGCCGAGCTTGCCCGCGGTGGTCGTCTTGCCCGAGCCCTGCAACCCCACCATCAGGATCGGGATCGGGGCCGGCGCATTGAGATCGAGCGGGACGGCTCCGGACCCGCCCAGTTGCTCGATCATCACGTCATTGACGATCTTCACGACCTGCTGGCCGGGCGAAACGCTGTCCAACACCTCCGTGCCGACAGCGCGCTCGCGCACCTTGCTGACGAAGTCGCGCACGACCGGAAGCGCGACATCCGAGTCGAGCAGGGCGAGCCGCACTTCCCGGAGCGCCTCGTTCACGTCGGCTTCCGACAGCGCGCCCCGCCCGCGCAGCCGATCGAACACCCCGCCTAGCTTGTCGGAAAGCGCCTCGAACACGTTCCCTCCCCCCAAAACAAACCCCCCCGGGCCCCACCCCCCGGGCGGGGCCGGCCCCGCCTTGGAGGCGGGAACCGGGCAGTCAGGCTGGCCCGGGGCAAGACTTTATGATGAGCGAAACGCCCGAAGTCAATCGCGCGACAGCGACCGGGGTCACGCGCGGCTGCCTCCGTAATCCCGACAAAGTTCCGGCAAGCCAGGCCAATCCGCGGATTTCGGGCGAAATTGACAACCTGCGATCGCAAGAAGCGCGGGTGATGCGTCAGCGTATCAGCTATACCAGAGGCGCGCGGGGCGGTCTCGCGCGTGATGGACGGGAAACCCTCATGGATCTTACGCGCAAGCGCATCCTGGTCACCGGTGGGGCCGGCTTCCTTGGTTCGCACCTTTGCGAGCGGCTGCTGCGGGACGGCCACGACGTGCTGTGCGTCGATAATTTCTTCACCGGGCGGAAGGACAACATCGTCCAACTGCTGGCCGACCCACATTTCGAGATGATGCGCCATGACATCACCTTCCCGCTCTACGTGGAGGTCGATCAGATCTATAACCTGGCCTGCCCGGCCTCCCCGGTTCACTACCAATACGACCCGGTGCAGACCACCAAGACCAGCGTGATCGGCGCCATCAACATGCTGGGCCTCGCGAAACGGATTGGCGCGCGAATCCTGCAAGCCTCGACCAGCGAGGTGTACGGGGACCCGACGGTGCATCCGCAAAGGGAGGACTACCGGGGCAACGTGAACCCGCTCGGGCCGCGCGCCTGCTACGACGAGGGCAAGCGCTGCGCCGAAACCCTGTTCTTCGACTACCGCCGCCAGCACCGCGTGCGCATCAAGGTGGTGCGCATCTTCAACACGTACGGGCCGCGAATGCACCCGAACGACGGGCGCGTCGTGTCCAACTTCATCGTCCAAGCGCTGCGGGGCGACGATATCACCTTGTTCGGCGACGGCAGCCAGACACGCGCGTTCTGCTACGTCGACGACCTGATCGGCGGGTTCGTCCGCATGATGGCGTCCGACGAGGACGAGACCGGGCCGATGAACCTCGGCAACCCGCACGAGATCCCCGTGCGCGAACTGGCCAAAACGGTGATCGCGCTCACCGGGTCGCGCTCGCGCATCGTCCACCGCGCACTGCCGCAGGACGATCCTTTACAGCGCTGCCCCGACATCAGCCTGGCTAAGAACCGGCTCGGCTGGCAGCCTTCGGTGCTACTGGAGGACGGGCTGCGCCGGACGATCGCGTACTTCGAAACCCTGCTGACCGAGCGCTGCACCACGCCCCAGCACGCCTAGGCGGGAGCGCCTTCCCGCAAGTCGTTCGGCGCCTGCGCGCTCTGCCACCCGGTCAGCGGGGCGACAGCACCATGACCATTTGCCGGTTTTCCATGCGCGGCATCTGCTCGACCTTAGTCACCGGGTCCATTTCCGAGCGGATGCGCTCGAGCACGCGCACGCCGATCTCCTGGTGCGCCATCTCGCGACCGCGGAAGCGAAGCGTCACCTTGACCTTGTCGCCCTCGTCGATGAACGACTTCATGGCGCGCATCTTCACCTGGTAGTCGTTCTCGTCGATGTTGGGGCGCACCTTGATCTCCTTGATCTCGATGACCCGCTGCTTCTTCTTGGCTTCGTTCTTCTTCTTCTGCTGCTCGTACTTGAACTTGCCGAAATCCAGGATCTTCGCCACTGGCGGATCGGCGTTCGGGCTGATCTCGAGCAGGTCGAGCCCGACCGAATAAGCGCGAAGCAGCGCGTCTCGCGCGCTCATCACGCCCTGCATCTCGCCATCCTGGTCGATGAGGCGCACCTGGGCGGCCCTGATCTCCTCGTTGACGCGGGGCCCGTCGCGGGTCGGCGGAGCGGGCAGAGGTCCTCTTGGTATGGTCAATCTCCTATGGTTGTTGGAACGGCAGCCTCATGCCGTCCGGACCCGACGCGCGCCGTGGCTCACGCGCCGAACGGCCAATTCTGCCGGGACCGGACGTTACGATCAAGCGCCGGATGCCAGTGCCGGTTGCGATGCCGGAGACTGCTCCCGCTTCAAATCGGGCGGCGTCGCCTCCGCCGCAAGCCGGGCGACGGCTTCATCGAGCGACAGCACCTCCTGCGCCTCGCCGCCGAGCCGCCGCAGAGCGACCGTGCGCTCGGCCGCCTCCTTCCGTCCGACCACGGCGATGACCGGGACAAAGGCGAGGCTGTGCTCGCGGATCTTGGCGTTGATCTTCTGGTTGGTTGCGTCGAGCTCCACGTGAAGGCCCGCCCGCCGCAGCGCCGCGGCGACCTCCTCGGCATAAGGGTCGGCGTCGGAGACGATGGTGGCGACCACCGCCTGCACGGGGGCCAGCCATAGCGGGAAGCGCCCGGCGCATTGCTCGATGAGGATGCCGAGAAAGCGCTCGAACGTGCCGAGGATGGCGCGGTGCAGCATCACGGGACGGTGCCGCGCCCCGTCCTCGCCCACATACTCGGCGTCCAAGCGTTCCGGTAGCACATAATCGACTTGCAGGGTGCCGCATTGCCAGTCCCGGCCGATCGCGTCGCGCAGCACGAACTCGAGCTTGGGGCCGTAGAACGCGCCCTCGCCGGGATTGAGCTCGTACTCCACGCCGGCCAGGGCGCAGGCTTCCCGCAACGCGGCCTCCGACTTGTCCCAGGCGGCCTCGTCGCCGGCGCGAGGCGTCGGCCGGTCCGCGAACTTCACCCGGAAGCTTTCGAACCCGAAATCCCGGTAGATGGAGGCCAGAAGGGCGACAAACCGCGCCGTCTCGGGGGCAACCTGCGCCTCGGTGCAGAAGATGTGCGCGTCGTCCTGGGTGAACTGCCGCACCCGCATGATCCCATGCAGCGCCCCCGATGGCTCGTATCGGTGGCACGTGCCGAACTCCGCCATCCGCAGCGGGAGATCGCGATACGAGCGCATCCCTTGGCGGAATATCTGCACATGGCACGGGCAGTTCATCGGTTTCAGCGCCAAATGCTTGTCCTCGTCCTCGACCCGGGCGATGAACATGTGGTCGCGGTAGTTCTCCCAATGGCCGGATGCTTCCCACAGCGAGCGGTCCACCAGTTGGGGGGTGCGCACCTCCTGATAGCCGGCAGCGTCGAGCCGGCGGCGCATGTAATTCTCGGCTGCTCGGTAAAGCCGCCAACCCTTGGGGTGCCAGAACACGCTCCCGGTGGCCTCCTCCTGCAAATGGAACAGGTCCATCTGCTTGCCGATGCGCCGGTGGTCGCGCTTCTCGGCCTCCTCCAGCATGCGCAGGTAGGTGTCGAGCTCCTTCTGGTCGCGCCAGGCCGTGCCGTAGATGCGCGACAGCATCGCGTTGCGATGGTCGCCCCGCCAATAGGCGCCGGCAACCTTCATCAGCTTGAACGCCGTGCCGACGTCGCCGGTGGCGCGCATGTGCGGCCCGCGGCAAAGGTCGATCCAGTCGCCCTGTCGATACAGCGTGATGGTCTCGCCGCGCGGCAGGTCCTCGACCAGTTGCGCCTTATACTTCTCGCCCTTGTCCTGGAAAAACCGGATGGCCTCGTCGCGGTCGATCACCGAGCGCTCGAACGGCGCGCCGCGGGTGACGATCTCGCGCATCTTCGCCTCGATGGGCGCGAAATCCTCCGGGGTAAACGGCTCGTTGCGGGCGAAGTCATAGTAGAATCCGTTCTCGATCGGCGGCCCGATCGTGACTTGGGTGCCGGGGTGCAGCGCCTGCACCGCCTCGGCGAGCACGTGCGCCGCGTCGTGGCGGATCAGCTCCAGCGCTTCGGGGTCCCGCCGAGTGACGAACACCACGGCGGCGTCGTGCTCGATCGGCGTCGCGAGGTCGACGAGCTTGCCGTCGAGCTTCATCGCGACGGCGGCGCGAGCGAGGCCGGGCCCGATCGCGGCCGCCAGTGCCGTGCCCGTCACCGGCCCGTCGAAACGGCGCACGGATTGGTCGGGCAGGGTGATCGCGGGCATGGGCGGCGGGCTCCTCGGGATTTATGTCGGCCGGTCTATGACGTCACCGCTGCCGGGCCGCAACCCTGCCGCGGCCAACCGATCCTAACGTTCGCCTCGGCGCGACGGCTTCCAAGCGGCGAGAACGCGGTCTCGCAGCCTGTCCAGCCGGGCGATGGCCTCCTCCGCCCCAAAAGGGGCCGCCGCGCGCTGCACGCCCGCCCGGGACAAGGCCGCCCGCAGCGCGTCATCGCCGGCCAGGCGCAACAAGGCGGCGGCGCCCTGCTCGGGATCGTCCGGGTCAAACAGCAGGCAAGCCTCGCCCGCGACCTCCTTCAACCCTCCGCGACAGGAACAGGCGAGCGCGGCGCCGCTCGCCATAGCTTAGAGCGCCGTCAAGCCGAACGGCTCCTGCCATCGGCTGGGCACG
>CAXUIE010000171.1:0-7148 GCA_964250825.1 uncultured Acidisphaera sp.
GTCCTGGATGCCGATCTGCAGCCCCGCGCTGCCGCTGCCGATGCCGTAGAACGCGGGATAGGACCAGCCGCCGGCGGCATCCCGCGCCACCAGCACGCAATCAGAACCGGATCCGCCGAAGATAAAGGCGATGCGCAGCACCTGAGGGCAGATCATCACGCCCTTCGCCTGTCGGAGCAGCGACGCGGCGTTCCGGTTCGATGACGCGGTCATCAGGTCCTGGACCGTCAAGGTGGCTCGGTCCACGAGGGCCTGCTGCTCCATCTGCGCACGAGCGCGCAGCGGAGAGAAGGCGAGCAGCGCGCCGATCACGGCGCCGGCCAGAACGCGTTTCATCGGCGACTCCTCGGGCGCGAGTTTAGAGGAGCGCCCGAACCCATTGTCAATAGCCAGGAAGTTCGTTCACGCACACGACGCGCCATCCGTCCGCCGTCCGTTCGAGTCGTGTCAAGGATAGGTTGTGGATGCTGAGATGCAGCGCGTTGTCCGGGCCGATCCGCAATGCGTGGGCGACGGCGGCCCGGATGGCCCCGCCGTGCGCGATCGCCACCACCTGCCCGCCCGCGTGCTCGTCGGCGAGCCGCTCGAGCGCGCCACCGACGCGCTCGATCACCTCCGGCATGGTTTCGCCGCCCGGCGGCCGCTCCAATCCCGCGTGCGGCCAGAAAGGATGTGGCGGCAGGGTCAGCCGGGCCGGGAGCTCGTGATGCGCGAGGCCCTGCCATTCGCCAAGGTGCTGCTCGGCCAGCGCGGGCTCGACCGCGAGCGGCTGCTCCGGGTAACCCCGCGCGAAGATTTCGAAGGCGGTGCGACGGGTGCGGGATAGCGGCGTCACGACCCAGGCCGCCGGGCGGGGCAGCCGCCGCGCTAGGGCTTCGTACATCGGCCGCTGCTCGACCAGGCTGGTCGGGCACAGTTCGACGTCCATCGCGCCATACAGGATGGCGCGCGCGTTCTCGCTCACGACCGCGTGCCGCAACAGCCAAAATCCGGTCTCCGCCAATGTTTATTCTCCCATGCTCAACAGCGCCCCGCGCTCGCGGGCGGAGCGGAACTGGCGGGCGAACAGCAGGGCGGCGCCGGTGGTCCAGGCGAGGTTGAGCGCGAACGCCGCGCCGAGATGGTCCCAACGCACCGTGCCGGTCTGCATGATGGCGCGCATTCCCTCGAACACGTGCGCGGAGGGTAGGGCGAGGGCGATCGGCCGGACCGCCGGCGGTAGGACTTCGATCGGGTAGAACACCGCCGAGAACGGCGTGAGGGCGAACAGCATGGACCAGGCAAGCGCTTCGGCCCCGGCGCCATGCCGTAGAATAAGAGACACCACGCCGAGCGCCACCCACCAGCCCATGATCATCAGGTTGACGAAAAACAGCACCAGGACCGGGCCGAGCGAGAGCACGTTGAAGGCGTAGAGCAGCCAAGCCAGCACAAGGGCGGGGGTGACGCCGATCGCCATGCGGATCACCGACATGCCGAGAAGCGATGCCACCAGCTCATGCGGACGGAGCGGGCTGACGAACACGTGGCCGAGATTGCGAGACCAGATCTCCTCCATGAAGGAGATCGCGACACCCATCTGGCTGCGCAGCGCCACTTCCCACAGCAGGGCGCCGCCGAGCAGCACGCCGGCCACGAACATCGGGCCGTTCGCGGCGCGGGCGGCGAGGAAGGAGCTGGTGAAACCCCATATGCACATCTGCAGGGTGGGCCAGTAGGCGAGCTCCAGGACGCGCGGCCACGAGCGGCGATACAGGGCGAGGTGGCGATACATCATCGCCCACACCCGGCGGACCGGCGCGCTCACGCCTCGACCGCCTCCGGCGCGGCCTGGCGGTTGCGCGCGATGTCGAGGAAAACCTGCTCCAGATCGTTCCGCCCGTAGCGCGACAGGAGCTCGGCCGGACGGCCGGCGTCGACGACGCGGCCCTGCTTCAGCATCAGGACGTGCGAGCAAAGCCGCTCCACCTCCGCCATGTTGTGGGATGCGAGCAGGATGGTGCAGCCGGTCTCGTCGCGATACCGCTCGAGCCAGCCGCGCATCAGGTCGCCCGTGTCCGGATCGAGGCTCGCGGTCGGCTCGTCGAGCAGCAGGAGCTCGGGGCGGTTGATGAGCGCCTTGGCCAGGGTCACGCGGGTCTTCTGCCCCGCCGAAAGCTGGCCGGCGGGGCGCCCGAGCAGAGCCTCGAGATCGAGCTCGCGCGCCAGCTCCGCGATGCGGCGCTCCAGATTCGGCACGTCATAAAGATGGCCGTAGACCCGGAGATTCTCGGCCACCGTCAGCCGATACGGCAGGGCCACATAGGGCGAGGAGAAGTTCATCCGCGCCAGCGCGGCGAACCGGTCGCGGGCCATGTCGTGCCCGAGCACCTCGATGGAGCCCGCCGTCGGGATCAGCAGGCCGAGCAGCACGGCGATGGTGGTCGATTTGCCCGCGCCATTGCCGCCGAGCAGCCCCACCGTGGCGCCGCGCGCGACGCGAAAGCTGACCCGGTCCACCGCCAAGGTTGCGCCATATCGCTTTGTCAGATCTTTCACGGCGATGGCATCCATTCCCGGCATATGCCGATGCCGGTTCGAGCGGCCAAGGGCGGCGAGCGGGGAAAACCGCCGCTCGCGCTCGACACGCGTGGCAGCTAGGATTGAATAGCATGAATATTCACCAGATGCCGGCGCAAGCCAGCCTGCCGCCTGGCCGCCGGGTGTACGCGATCGGCGACGTGCATGGCTGCTTGGACCGGCTGCAAGCGATGCATGCGACGATCGCGCAAGACCTCGCCGCCGACCCGATTGCCTCGCCGTTGCTGGTTCATCTCGGCGACTACATCGATCGGGGGCCGGACAGCGCCGGGGTGGTGCGATATCTGCGGGCGGGGTTCCCGGGCGTGCCCGCGGTCAACCTGATGGGCAACCACGAGCGGATGATGCTGGAGGCGCTGAACAGCATCGACCCGGAAACCTTTGAACATTGGCTCGGCAACGGGGGCGACGCCACGTTGCAGAGCTGGGGGGTGCCCGTGCCCTATCGCCCGCACGGCCTCCACCGGCTGATCCCGGCCGAGGATCAGCGCTTCCTTTACGCGCTCCAATTGCACCACCGCGAAGGCGGCTACTTGTTCGTCCACGCGGGAATCCGGCCCGGCCTGCCGCTGGAGCGCCAGTCGCCGCATGACTTGTTGTGGATGCGCGAGCCATTCCTGTCCTGGACGGGCGACCTCGGGGCCATCGTGGTGCACGGCCACACTCCAATAGAGACGCCCGTTGTGCGGCCGAACCGGATCGGCATCGACACGGGCGCGGTGCGCGGGGGAGCGCTCACCTGCGCGGTCCTGCAAAGCGACCGGCTCGGTTTCCTGTTCGCCTGAAGTCGCGCTCCGGTCCTTCGAGGCTTCGCTTGCCACCGGCCAATCGACCCGTTACGGCATATGTTTGATGGACCTCGTACCACTCGTCGGTAAGCCCGTCCCCGAAGACCCACCGCCGGATCTGGTCGCGGCCATCCGTCGGTTGTCGCGGACCAGCGTTCTGGTGATCGGCGACGTGATGCTCGATCGCTATGCCTATGGCGAGGTGACGCGGATCAGTCCCGAGGCGCCCGTGCCGATCCTGACAGTGGAACGGGAAACCGCGATGCCCGGCGGGGCTGGCAACGTCGTCCGCAATCTCACGGCGCTCAACGCCGCGGTCGCCTTCATCGGGGTGGTCGGCGACGATCAGGCCGGCTCGGACCTGACCGGGCTCGTTGGCGGCCAGCCCGGGGTCGAGCCCTGGCTCCTGGTGCAGAGTGGCCGGGCGACCACCGTCAAGACCCGCTACATCGCCAACGGCCAGCACGTCTTGCGAGCCGACAACGAAGACGCGCGGCCGATCCCGGACAAGCTCGCCGAACGGCTGCTCCGCATCGCCCGGGACGGCATGGCGGCCACCAGCATCACCGTGCTGTCGGATTACAAGAAGGGAATGCTCGTCGGGCCGGTGGCGCGGCAGCTGATCGATGCCGCGCACAGCGCCGGGCGGCGGGTGATCGTGGACCCGAAGGGGCTCGACTACGGCCGCTATGCCGGAGCCGACATCATCACGCCGAACCGGCGGGAGTTGTCGGAGGCGACCGGGATGCCAGTGAACAGCGAGGCGGCCATCGTTGATGCCGCCACCGCCTTGCGCCAAGCGCACCGATTCGGAGCCGTGCTGGTCACCCGCTCCGAGGACGGCATGACCCTCGTCGGTGACGTGGGGCCGCATCACTTCCCGGCGGAGGCCAAGGAAGTTTTCGATGTGTCCGGCGCTGGCGACACCGTGGTCGCGACGCTCGCGGCCGGCTTGGCCGGCGGGCTCAGCTTGTCGGTCGCCGCCCGGCTCGCCAACGTCGCGGCGGGAATCGTGGTGGGCAAGATCGGCACCGCGATCGCGCGGGAATCCGAGCTGCTGGCCGCGATCAGCCCCCAGGGCGGCGCGCTTCGCAAGATCGTGACGCGGGAGACCGCCGCCGAGCAGGTGGAGCGCTGGCGACGGAAAAACTACCGCACCGGCTTTACCAACGGCTGCTTCGACCTCCTGCATCCCGGCCACGTCCACCTTCTTGAGGAAGCGCGCGGCGCGTGCGACCGGCTGGTGGTTGGGCTCAACAGCGATGCCAGCGTGCGCCGGCTCAAGGGGCCGACCCGACCCGTGCAGCCCGAAGCCGCCCGTGCCGCCGTGCTCGCGAGCCTTGCCGCCGTCGACCTCGTTTGCGTGTTCGACGAGGACACCCCGCTCGAGTTGTTGAAGGCAATCCGTCCGGAGCTTCTGGTCAAGGGGGCGGACTACGCCATCCAGGATGTGGTGGGCGCGGACCTCGTTTCCGGCTGGGGCGGCAAGGTGATGCTGGCCCCGCTTCTCGCCGGCCATTCCACCACGGCCACGGTTGCGCGCCTGCGCGGCTGAACCGCTTACTCCACGCGCAGCGCTGCCCGGCGCGCGGTGAGGCCGGCCGGGTCCTCTAGGGCGGCGAGACGCTCGGCGGCAAGCGTCGCGAATCGCTGCAGCAGCGCGCGGCGCCGAGCTGTCGACAACGAATGTTCCGGCGCGGGGCGCAGGATTTCCGCGGCCGCGGAGTCGGCGACGATCACGCCGACACCGTCCGGCAATAGCTCGAGCGGGAAGTTCGGGCCGACCGCGAAGTAGAGCGCGTCGCAGAAGCCGCGGTATTCCGGCCACTTGCCGTCGGCGAGGAAGTCGCGCGGACCCGACTTCACCTCGATGCAAACGAACCCGCCGGCCGGTCGAAGTGCGAGGAGGTCGGCGCGGCGGCCGTTCGGGAGGGCGACCTCGTGCAGCGGCGCCCAGGCCAGGCCGGCGCAAAGCCGTGCGGCGCCCCGGCGGACGGTGCCGGCGATCTCGGGGAAGCTCGGATCCATGGATTCAGAATAGCGCCGGGCCGGTCCGCGTCAGCCGAGCAGCTTGTCGATAGCCCGGGCGAGTGCGACATCCTTGCTGGTCAAGCCGCCCGCATCGTGGGTGCTCAGCGCGATCTCCACGCGGTTCCAGACGTTGGACCATTCCGGGTGATGGTCGTGCTTTTCCGCGAGCAGCGCCACCCGCGACATGAAGGCCCATGCCGCGCTGAAATCGGCGAAGCGGACAGCCCGGGTGATCGCGTCACGGTCCGGAACGAGGGTCCAGTCCGGGACGACGGTGGCGAGCGTGGCCCGCTCGTTTTCTGTCAGCTTACCCATGCCTATCTCCTGCTTGACCGGGGCGGCGCGCGCTGCATCGATAGCGCATGAGCGAAGCCCCGTCAGGTTTCGGCCCGCCGCCGACCGCCGAACAGATCGCAGCGCTGGCCGACCATGCTCTTGCGGCCATTCCTCCGCGATTGCTGCGCCACCTCCAGGGAGTCGCGATCGCGGTGGAGGAGATGCCCGACGAGGAAATGCTGAATGGCCTCGGGCTTGAATCGCCATGGGAACTCACGGGGCTATACAGCGGGAGGCCGCTAACCCTGAGAAGCGTCGACGATACGGTCACGCTGCCGGATCGCATCTACCTTTACCGCCAGCCGATCCTGCTCGAGTGGATCGAAACCGATGTCGATCTTCATGATCTGGTGCGGAACGTGATCGTGCACGAGATCGCGCACCATTTCGGCTTCAGCGACGCCGACATCGAGGCGATCGAATCGGAGATGGATTAGGGCCGACTCAGCCGGCCGGTTCGTCCTTGCGGCGCTTGCGCGCGGCGGTGGCGTACTGCCCGCGAGGGCGGTTTTCCTGCACGTTGGGGCGAACGACGGTGTCGTAGAAATCGTCCCAGTCCTCCGGGGTCAAGTTCTCCATCGCCGGGTTGACCGTGTAGTTGTTGAGTGCGCCGTCGTCATACATCTCGCGCGGTATGGGTTGCACCTGAAACATGGGATAGTCGGCGCGGAACTCGATCGGCACATTGGTCTTGGTCAACCGCATGTTGGTGAACAGCGGCCCGAACCAGCGATCGGTTTCGACCACACCCTCGTAAAGCTCGAACGACTGGCTGCGCGGAAGATTCGCGAGCGGTCGGATCAGCAGGCTCCAACCCGGAGCAGTGCGCGCGACAAGCCCGCTCCACATCTGCACGATTCCGGGTTCCTGCATGGCGCCGAGGAACGGCGGAGAGAACTCACGGATCTCTTCGGGAACGGCGGCGTCAAATGTTTCCCTGAAGCCTGGGAACTGGGCGACGTGTAGGGGATGCCAATCCGACTGGCCCTCCCACGTCCAGATCACGTCGGTGCCGTCCCACATCAGGCTAAAGGTGATCGGCGGGAAGATATAGTAGCCCAAGGCGGACGCGGTGACGATGGCCTCGCAATAACGGAAGGCACGAGTGGGCATTGTCCCGATGGCCGAGCGGTCGGCTCGCTGCGGAATGCGCGCTTGCGGGACGAAGCGGTAAAACGTCACCAAGGGGCCCGCCAATCGGCTTGCCGTCGATTGAAGCTCACCCAGCATGACGGATTCCTCCTTCGTCGATCCATTCGATCGTAGTTAGCCGTTGCCGAACCGATCCAGCAAGGAGGCGGGGAGGCGGGTGATGACCCGCCCCGTGGGGTCGTCAGAGAGCGGGCGTCATGCCGCCGAGGCGGACCTTGCCGTTGTCGGCGACGGTGGCGGGCTTGAGGCTCGGGCTCATGC
>CAXUIE010000172.1:0-5248 GCA_964250825.1 uncultured Acidisphaera sp.
GACGAGGCGTTGCCTACCGACTGACCGCTCCCGAGGCCGCGCTGCTGCGGGATAGAGTTCGCGCCTTGTTCAAACTGGCTCACCCGCAAGACGGCGGGACGTGGTGGATGCAGGTCACCGTGCAGAACACGGGTCTCCGGACGTCGCCCGAAAAAACCACCGCTTCTGGGGGGCGGACCGCTTCCAACGACGCCGCCATCTGGGCGACGCTGGAGGAGATGGTGTCCGACTTCGGTGCAAAGCGACGTCGCGGCGGAAGTGATCCCGAAGCGGGCCGAGAAAGTGTGAGCCGGAGATTCTGAGCCGGAGATTTACGGAGGACAGCAGTGGCCGGGCGCATTAACAAACCACCATCTGTCGGCTATGACCAGCCAGGGCCGCGGCTGAGAAACGGCCTGTCGACCAAGAGAAAAAGGGGGAATGTCTGTGAGATGGAACTCGACCCGCCAGCCTCGGCGGACGTTGTGTGCGTCGACCGCGATTGCCGTGGCATCGGCTGCGCTGATGGTAAGCCCGGCAGCCCGGGCGCAAATGACCCCATGCTCGATGGGAGCCGTGGCGGCGCTCAACGTCCCTGGCGTAACAATTGTTTCGACAGCCGACGTTCCGGCGACGGCGCCGAACCCCGAGTACTGCGCGGTGGTCGGCACGCTCAATACGAGCGGCAATCGAACGCCGCCGGGTTCAGCGGGCTTCGAGATCCACCTGCCGACGGCCTCGTGGAATAACAAGTTCTTGTTCCTCGGCGTGGGCGGCCTCGCCGGCTCGACCTACGCCGATCTTGCAGCCAATCCCGTGGACGTGGCCGAGGCGTTGGGCAAAGGTTACGCCACCGCGATCACCGACACGGGTCATCTCGCGGGCGGCACGGACGCGAGTTGGGCCTTGATCCGGCCCGGCGTGCCCGACCGCGCGAAGCTGGCCGACTATTATTACCGCGCGACGCACGAAGTGACGGTTGCAGCCAAGGCGCTTGTCCAGGCGTTCTACGGCCAGGACATCAGCTACGCCTACTTCGATGGCTGCTCCAACGGCGGCCATCAGGCGACGACGGAGGCTTCCGACTATCCAGGCGACTATGACGGCATCATTGCGGGCGCGCCCTTCTTCGATGCGCGCTCGATCCTGCAAGGGGTGCATTTTGTCAAGCAGTTGCTGAGTTCGCCCGACGCGTACTTGCCAGCAAGCCTGCTGCCCGTCATCGACCAGGCGATCACGGCCAGTTGCGACGCCGCCGACGGCGTGACGGACGGGCTGATACAGAATCCCGGCGCGTGCTCGTTCGATGCGTCCAGCCTGATCTGCACAGCCGGCCAGACGTCCGGTTGCCTGACCGAGCAACAGGCGACGACGCTCAACACCTACTTTACCGCGACTCGCGACCAGCAAGGCCGCCTGGTTCACACCGGCTACAGCGTGAGTAATCTCACTGGCGGCTTTGATTCCTGGACGTTGGGCTTGGTCCCGCCCACGGATTTCACGGCGGCCGAACCGTGGGGCAACGCCGGGTTCAGCCCCTCGCCGATCGGCTGGCAGTTCGCCGACCACTTCATCAAGTACATGGTCGAGCGTGACCCGACCTTCCCGCTGCTCAGCTACCCGGTCAGCGCGACGGGGATCATTGATGAGCAGACGCTCGGCCTGTTCGACAGCCGGTTGGACGAAGTGTTCACGCCCTCGCGGACGGGCGGGTTCGCGGCGTCAGCGAGCGATTACGCGCCGTTCCTGCGACAGCATCGGAAGCTGCTGATCTATCATGGCTTTTCCGACCAGGCGTTGTCGCCGTTTCGCACCATCAGGCTATACAAGCAGTTGGCGCGGCTCATTCCCGGCAACTACGCGGAACTCGGCGAGGACGCGCGCTTGTTCATGGTGCCAGGGATGCAACACTGCGGCGGTGGGCCCGGCCCGAACCTGTTCGACACGCTCACGCCGCTCGAGCAATGGGTGGAAAACGGCGTCGCACCGACCGCGATCGTGGCGGCGCACAAGACCGCTAACGACCCGAGCCAACCGGTGGACCGCACCATGCCGCTTTGCCCGTTCCCGGCGGAAGCCAAGTATTCCGGGAGCGGCAATGTCGACGATGCGGCGAACTGGTCCTGCACAAGCAATTCCGACCTCCTGAAAATCGGAACGAACGGGAAGGAAGCGGGGCTGTAGTCCCCACGCCTCCGCTGGTCGTCACGCTTATTCTGGACGACGCGGCGCAGATGAGGTTCGACGAGCTCCGGCGGCGGTTTTTCCCGCCGGAGCGGCTGCATGTCGGTGCTCACGTCACCCTGTTTCACGCGCTTCCCGGCGAGCGGGAACCCACTGTCGCGCGAGCGCTGGACGAGGCTTGCGCCGGCACGCCGCCGTTCCGGGTCGCGGTGGCCGGTTTGCGCTCTCTCGGACGAGGCGTTGCCTACCGACTGACCGCTCCCGAGGCCGCGCTGCTGCGGGATAGTCTACGCGGCTTGTTCGAAGGCTGGCTCACCCCGCAAGACCGCGGGACGTGGTGGATGCACGTCACCGTGCAGAACAAGGTGTCTCCGGACGTCGCCCGGAAAACCCACGCGCTTTTGGCGGGCGAACCGCTTCCAACGGCCGTGACGGCGAACGGCTTGGCGCTCTGGCGCTACCTCGGCGGCCCTTGGGAGCTTGTCGCGCGTTACGCCTTCACCCGGAGGGCTGATTAAACACGGGTGTCGGGACGCGTTACACCGCGAGCCGGGCGTAGTCGAGCGTGGCCATCACCTGCACCCGACGCATGTAGCGCGGCTCATCGTCGCGGTAGTCGGCGACGGCGTTATGCGTGGTCCCGATGTTGTCCCACATCAGCAGGTCGCCCTCCGTCCAGTGGTGGACATGGAGAAACCGGTCCTCCGATTGGTGACGGAACAGGAGATCGAGCATCGCGTCGCTTTCGCGTTCCTCCATGCCGTCGACGCGGATCGCGTAGCCCGGATTGCAGTACAGCACGGTGCGCCCGGTTATCGGATGTGTGCGAAAGATGGGTTGCGACACGGGGGGCTTGCGGCGGCGCTGCTCGTCGGTCAGCCGCGGGCGCGTGTTGCCGGGGCGGGCGCGCATCATGTCCCAGAACTTGGCGAAGTCGTGCGTCGCGGTGCGGCCCGCGAGCCGGGTCTTGATGTCGTCCGGCAACGCCTCGTAGGCCGCGTGCATGTTGAGGAACTGCGTGCCGCCGAGCGGCCGCCCGTCGCGGTGCGGCACGCGCTGCGCGTGGAGGATGTTGGCGAGCGCGATCTGGTGGCTGTACGACATGTCGGTGTGCCAGCCCTGGCCAGCGTCGCCGGCGCCAATCGGCTTGCCGTCCCGCTTGATGTTGGACAAAACCATCATCTCCGGGTGGCCCGGCTCGTGAAAGCGGTTGGCGACGTTGATCTCGAGTTCGCCGAACCGCGCGCCGAACGCGGCGAACGCGTCGATCCCGAGCGTTTGGCGCGGGAAGCACAGCACGCCATGAGCGCCGAGCGCCCGCAGGATCGTGCGAAAATCGGTGTCCGTCATCCGCCGGCCGAGGTCGATCCCGTCCACGGTGGCCCCAAGCGTTTCGCCGGTTGCTGCGATGCGCATGAACGTTCCTCCCCTCGTCAGCTTTCTAGCATATCGAGCAGCTCTGCGGCGACCGCGACGCGCTCCGCGGAATTGCTTGATCGCGGCAGCACGAGCCGCTCCCCGCGCCGTTCCAATGGCGCGGGGATGCCCCGCTTCGCCCCGTGGCGCAAGGTTGCGGCCACCGCCTCAGGCCCTGCGTCGAGCCGCGCAATCCCGGCGCGACGACAAGCGGTGCGAAGGTGAGCCACCTCGAGCAAAACGCGCACCGGATCGGGCAGCGGCCCGAAACGGTCCTCGATTTCTTCTTCCAGCCGGTCGATGCTCGCGTGATCGCCCGCGCGAACGGCCTCGGCCAAGCGGCGATGCAGCTCCACGCGCGACCCCGCGTCCTCGACGTAGTCGTGCGGCAGGAAGGCCGGGAGATCGAGCGTGATTTCCGGCGTCCAGTCCTCCTCCGCCGCCTCGCCGCGCGCGAGCCGGAGCGCGCGCCGCAGCATGTGCCGATACAGGTCGAGGCCGAGCAGCTTGACATGTCCCGCCTGGTCCTCGCCCAGCAGGTCGCCCGCGCCGCGCAGATCGAGGTCGCGCGCGCTGATGGCGAATCCGGCGCCGAGCCGGTCGTGCTCCACCAGCGCCTCCAAGCGTCGCCGCGTCGCGGGCTCCAGCGGCGCGTCCGGCTCGGTGAGCAGGTAGACCGCGCCGCGCGCCCGGCCGCGCCCGACCCGGCCGCGCAATTGGTGCAGCTGTGCCAGGCCGAAGCGGTCGGGGTGCCAGACAAGCATGGTGTTGGCGCGGGGCACGTCGAGCCCGGCTTCGATTATGTTGGTGGACAGCAGCACGTCGCCATCGCCGGCGCCGAAGCGCACCATCACCTCGTCCATCGCCTCGGGCTTCATGCCGCCATGCACCTCGACCAGCGACAATTGCGGCACGAGTGCTGCGATACGCGCGCGCATCTCCGGCAGATCCTCGATCCGAGGGCAGACGACGAAGCTTTGGCCGCCACGCCGCGCTTCGCGCTGGAGCGCTTGGGTGACCACCACGGGGTCGAACGCTTCAAGCACGGTGCGCACCGGCTGACGACGGGCCGGTGGGGTCGACAGGATGCTGAGCTGCTGGAGTCCGGTGAGTGCCGCCTGCAGGGTCCGCGGGATCGGGGTCGCGGTGAGAGTAAGCACGTGCACGCCTTCGCGAAGGGCGCGCAACGCGTTCTTCTGCCGCACGCCGAACCGTTGCTCCTCGTCGATGATGAGGAGGCCGAGGTCCTGGAACTGCACCGTCCTCGCGGCGACCGCCTGCGTACCGATCGCCACGCGGACCGTGCCGTCCGCCAGACCCTTGCGGATTTCACGCGCCCTAGACGCGGGGGTGAGCCGGGACAGCGCGGCCACCTCCACGCCCAGCCCCGCGAACCGCCGTCTGAACGTTTCGAAATGCTGGCGCACCAGCACAGTGGTTGGCGCAACCACCGCGACCTGATGGCCGCAGATGGCGGCGATCGCGGCGGCGCGGAGTGCGATCTCCGTCTTGCCGTAGCCAACGTCGCCGCACACCAGCCGATCCATCGGACGCCCGGAGGCGAGGTCGCGCTCCACCAGCCGGATCGTCTCGGCCTGATCGCCGGTGAGCGCGAAGGCGAAGCGGCCGGCGAAGCGATCGTAAGCGCGCCGGTCCGGCCGCATGGCCG
>CAXUIE010000172.1:5258-7144 GCA_964250825.1 uncultured Acidisphaera sp.
GGGCCACGGGACCGCCCCGGCGCGGGGCGGCCGGCTGGGCGGGGGGGCGCGCGGCTTCCCGCTCGCGGGCCAGCGCGACAAGCCGCCTGGCCGTGGCCGCCATGTCCTGCTCGATGCCGGCGCGACGCTTCGCCCAGCCCTCGGTGTTCAGCCGATCGAGCATCACCGCGCCCGTGTCGGCCCCGTAGCGCCAAACGAGGTGGATGTCCTCCACGCGGACGAGCAGGCCCACCTCGCCGGCGTAGGCGAGGCGGAGGCAGTCATTGGCCTCGATCGTTTCCACCCCGCGCAGCTTGGCCATGCCGTGATCGAAGTGGATTACCGCGTCGCCCGGCGCGAGCGTCACCGCGAACGGCGCCGTCGCACTGCCGGAACTGCCAGCCGCTGCGGGGCCGAGCACGTCGGCCGGCGCGATCACGAGCGTATCGGCGTCGGCGAACCCTTCGTCGAGACCGCCGGAAAGCAGGCCAATCGTGCCGGGCGGCGCGCTCCGCAAGGCAAGCCACCCCTCCACCGGCTCCAACTGCAGGCCGGGACGGCGCGCCAGCGTCCGAAGCAGGGTCCGGCGCGGTCCGGCAGGACCAGCAAAGCCCACACGGCCGCCATTCTCGACGCGCTCGCGCAGGAGGGCCGGCAGCGATTGGGGCGACAACGCCGGCCGGGCGCCGGGCTCTCCCGAAGCGGGCACGATACGGAGAATGCGGCGGGTTCGGCCGAGCTCGGACCATGCCGCTTCGTCGAGGTAAAGCGCGCCCGGCGGCGAAGCCGGGCGTTTCAATCCGGTTTCGGCCGCCAAGCTCGCGAATGCGTCGCAGATGTCCGCGAAGCGCTCGCGTTGCAGCACGTCCACTTCCGGATCGAACACGAGGGTGGCGCTTGGCAGCAGCTCGAAGGCACTGACGATGCCCGCGACGAGGTCGGGAAGCGCGTGTTCCGACCCAGGCGGATGCCATCCCTCGCCATCTTCGGGCGGAGGCAGTTCGGAGGCGGGGCCAATCGTCAGCTCCGGGACGCTTTCAAGGCTGCGCTGTGTCACCGGGTCGTAGGAGCGGATATCCGAGATCCGGCCTCCCTCATGCTCGACGCGGTAGGGCAGAGCGGCGGCAGCGGGATAGATGTCGAGAACAGCACTCCGGTTGACCGCCTCGCCCGGCTGGTCCACCACGTCTTCCAAAGTGTAGCCAAGCTGACACAGCGTGGCCGCGACGGCGTCGTGATCGATCGCCTCCCCCGTCCGCAGCTCGACGGAGCGCCAAGCCTTGGGCGGCGGCAGCCGCTGCGCAGCGGCTTCCACCCCGGCAATCACCAGCAGCGGGCCGTTCCGGTGTTCGGCAAGCCGGTGGGCGACATCCATGCGCGCGCCCATCGATCGCCGCGAGGGTCCAACGCGGTCGTACGGAAGGCAGTCCCACGCCGGCACCAGCAGCACCGGCATCCGCGGTTCTAGGGCGGATGCGAGGCGGTGTAGGCGTTCGGCGCGGGTCTCGCTCCGGGCAACCAGGAGGACGCCGCCCGGCGTGGCGGCGGCAAGCTCGATGGAGCGGGCGGCAAGCAGGCCTTCCGGTTCGGCTTCGAGGCTTATCGTGGTGCTGGGGCCGTCCATCTTTTCCGTCTGCTTGGTGCTGCCACGGCCAACGAAACGGGGGCTGCCCCGTTCCGCGCAACCACATCCCCGCACGAGGGTTTGGCACGGGAGGAGAATCGCTATGCCCGAGTCGGACGATGCCGCGAAGAAGGTTCAAGCGGTGAGAGACGAGATCACCCGCGAAGCGGACCGGACCATGCCGGGCGAGCGCGCGGCCCTGCCGCCCGGCACCTTGCAGCGCCGGCCGGTCGCCAACCAATCGGACGAGCATCGCGACCAGCCGCGCGCCCCCGACGGGACG
>CAXUIE010000173.1:0-7139 GCA_964250825.1 uncultured Acidisphaera sp.
CGCGGGGGGGTGTGGACGGGCTCGCCCGGGTGTTTTGGGACGTGGATGAGGGGCGCACGCGCCGCGGCCGCGGCCGCGCCGCGGCCAGGAAGCCGTCCGAGAAAGCCGCCAAGCCGAGGCGCGCAGAGCCGGAGAGGTCGCCGGACAGGGCCGCGCGGGCGCGTCCCGCCGCGAAAGCGGACCCGGCCGTTCCGCCCGCGCGGGAACGCGCACCCCGTCGCGAGCACAGAAGTCGCGAAGAGGGGCGCCGCGAAGAGGATAGCGGGCCGGCGGTCACCGGCTTCGGCTCGGACGTGCCGGCGTTCATGATGATCGGCGCCAGAAACGCCCACGCCGCGGAGCGCGTTGCTCCGGACGACGCGGACGGGGCCTGACGGCTCCGGCATCCGGATCTCGGGCGGAGGGCATCGTGAACGTCGTCACCAACATCAAGCCGGCAAGCCGTTTCACCCCGTTCCAATGGGATGACGCGCTGCGCCTCGACGGCCAGCTCAGTGAGGACGAGCGCGCGATCCGCGACGCGGCGCACGCCTACTGCCAGGAAAAGCTGTTCCCCCGCGTGCTGGAAGCCAACCGCCACGAACGGTTCGACCGCGCCATCATGAACGAAATGGGGGAGATGGGCTTTCTTGGCGCCACCCTCGACGGCTATGGTTGCGCCGGGGTGAATTATGTTTCCTATGGCCTGATTGCCCGCGAAGTCGAGCGGGTCGATTCCGGCTATCGGAGCGCCTTCTCGGTGCAGTCCTCCCTGGTGATGTACCCCATCCACGCCTTCGGGACCGAAGCGCAGCGCGAGAAGTTCCTGCCCAAGCTGCGCAGCGGCGAGTTCGTCGGGTGCTTCGGGCTCACCGAACCCGACGCCGGCTCCGACCCCGCCTCCATGCGTACCCGGGCGCGCAAGGTCGACGGCGGTTACATCCTCGACGGATCGAAGACCTGGATCACCAATTCGCCGCTGGCGGACGTGCTGGTGGTCTGGGCCAAGGACGACGCGGGCGACATCCGGGGCTATCTGCTCGAGCGCGGCATGGAAGGGCTCGTCACGCCGAAGATCGAGGGCAAGTTCTCGCTCCGGGCCAGCGTCACCGGCATGATCATGATGCAGGACGTGTTCGTCCCGGACGCCAACGCGTTTCCCGAGGTGAAGGGGCTGCGCGGGCCGTTCTCCTGCCTGAACAACGCGCGCTACGGCATTTCCTGGGGTGCGCTGGGTGCCGCCGAGTTCTGCTGGCAGGCGGCGCGCGACTACGCCTTGCAGCGGATGATGTTCGGCCGCCCCTTGGCCGCCACACAGCTCGTGCAAAAAAAGCTCGCCGACATGCAGACCGAGATCACGCTCGGGTTGCAGGCGGTGCTGCGCCTCGGGCGGCTGATGGACGAACATGAGGCCGCCCCCGAGATGATCAGCCTCTGCAAGCGCAATTCATGCGGCAAGGCGCTCGACATCGCCCGCGTCGCGCGCGACGTCCACGGCGGCAACGGGGTGGCGGACGAGTATCACGTGATCCGCCACGTGCTGAACCTCGAAGCCGTCAACACCTACGAGGGCACGCACGACGTTCACGCCCTCATCCTGGGCCGTGCGCAGACCGGCCTCTCCGCCTTCGGCTGACCCCGCGCCGGCGCTGATCCGCATCGAGCGGGTCGGCGCGGACGGCGACGGGGTGGGATTCCTTGGCGGCGAGCGGGTGTTCGTCCCGTTCGCCCTTCCCGGCGAGGTGGTTCGCGCCTGCGTGGCGGGCCAGCGCGGCACGCTCGAGGCGATCGTGGACGCGAGCGGCGCTCGTGCCGAGCCGCCGTGCCCGCATTTCGGCGCGTGCGGCGGCTGCGCCTTGCAGCACTGGCGCGACGCCGAGTACGTCGGCTGGAAATCGGCGGAGGTCGAGGCGGCGTTGCGGCGGGCCGGCTTCGTCGACATTCCCCGGCCAGCGGTGGTCCGCACCCCGCCGCACGCCCGCCGATGCATCGATTGGGCGCTGCGGCGCGCGTATGGGCGGGTCCGCGTCGGGCTGCACCGTTCACGCAGCGCCGAGATTATCGACTGCGAGACTTGCGTGGTGCTGCACCCGGCGCTGCTTGCGCTCCTTGCCCCGCTGCGGGACTGCCTACAGTCGCTCGCCCTACTTCGTCGCGAAGGCTCGGCGATCGTCAATCTGCTCGACACCGGCCCCGACCTGCTGCTCCGCACCGACGCCGAGCCGAGCGCGTCGGATCGCGCAGCACTCGCCGCCTGGGCTCGATCGCACGACATCGCGCGCGTGCATTGGGCGAAGGGCAACGGGGTGGCGGAACCGGTGTGCGTTTTGCGCCAGCCGCGCGCGACGTTCGCCGGCGTGTCGGTCACACCTCCCCCGGGCGGGTTCATGCAAGCCTCAGCGGAGGGCGAGCAGGCCATCGTCGATGCCGTGCGCGCCGGCTTGCCGCCCGGGCGCGGCAAACGCTTGCGGATCATCGAGCTGTTCGCCGGATGCGGCGCGATCACCTTCGGACTGGCGGCCGAGACGCGGGTGACCGCCTACGAGGGCGCTCCCGAGGCCGTCGCGGCCTTTCGGGAGGCAATCAACCGGGCGGGCCTTGCCGGGATGGTCGAGGCCGTGCGGCGGGACCTCGCCCGTCAGCCGCTCGCCGCGGCGGAACTTGCCCGCGCCGATGCCGTGGTCCTCGATCCGCCCCATGCCGGCGCTCCTGCGCAGATGGGCGCGATCGCCGCCGCGCGGCCGGAGCGGGTCATTTACGTGAGCTGCAATCCGGCGGCGCTGGCGCGGGACGCGGCCGCGTTGCAGGGCGGCGGCTACGCGCTCCGCCAAGTCACGCTTGTCGACCAGTTCCTTTGGTCGGCCCGGATCGAAAGCGTGTGCGTGTTTGCCTTGCAAAGGCCCGAGCGCGCCTCAAGGCGTTAAGTCTTTTTAGCATTTGCTTAACCGACCGCGCAGGACAATGGCCCCCGCCATCTTCGTCCAGCCGCAAGTTCCGGTCGCGAACGGGTCTCCCCCAAACAAGGGGAGGTGATCCAGAGAAAAGGTTCCATCGATGCCCGACGCAGGCAGCCCCACGCTTACCCCGAACACCGCCACGGTCCCAAGCGATCCATTGTTTCCATACCAGTGGGGATTGCTGAATGTCGGGCAGCAGGGAGGCCATATCGGAACGGACATCAATGTCACCCCGGTCTGGCCATCGATCACCGGCCAAGGCGTTCGTGTCGGCGTTATCGACGACGGCGTGCAGCTCAATCAGCCGGATCTGGCTCCCAACATCGATGTCGCGGACAGCTACGATTCAGTGACCAATACGTCCGGCGGCGGTGCTGGCGGCCCGACTTCGCCTGGGCAAAATCATGGCACTGCGGTGGCCGGCATCATCGGGGCCGCGGCGAACAATGGGATCGGCGGCGTCGGGGTCGCACCCGGAGCAACGCTCATCTCGTTCCGCATCCCGCTCGGCAACGATCCGCTGTATTCGGGCCAGGGTTCCCTGGACTCTGTGCCAACCCAGGACCAGGCGATCGCCAACGCATTCACGCACGCGCTCGCCGCCAACGTCGATGTCGCCAATAACAGCTGGGGAAGCGCGGCGCCGTTCGCGAGTGATTTCGGGACGAACCCGCCGGCCTACGCCGCGCCGCTGCAGGCGCTCGCCACGCAGGGCCGGGGAGGAAAAGGCGCCGCCGTCGTGTTCGCCAACGGCAACGATCGAACTGTCAACGCGAACGGGGACCTCAACGGAGTGACGAACAACCGCTTCGTCATCGCCGTCGCAGCGCTCGACAACAACGGGGTTGCCTCGGCCTATAGTACGCCGGGCGCCAACCTGCTCGTTGCCGCCCCTGCGGGCGAAAGCACAGACCAGCTACCCACACAGCCGGGCAACGGGATCACCACCACGGACCGTACGGGAGTGCAGGGCTACAACGCCCAGCCGTCGCCGGCCGGTGACTTCACCTACGACTTCAACGGCACGTCGGCGGCAGCGCCTTTCGTCAGCGGCGTGGCTGCCCTCATGCTGCAGGCCAACCCGAACCTGGGCTATCGCGACGTCCAGCAAATCCTCGCTTACTCGGCCAGGCTGACCGACCCGAGTGCCTCTGGCTGGACGGTGACCGGCGCCACCGACTGGAACGGCGGCGGGCTGCATTTCAATAACGATTACGGTTTCGGCTTGGTCGATGCGCACGCTGCGGTGCGGCTGGCGCAATCCTACGCTTATCTCGGCCAAGCCGCCCAGGACGAGTCGAACGTCGAGACCGTCAGAACCAGCGACACCCCGGTCAGCCCGGAGACGATCGGCGCCGGCCTGCAAACACAACTCACGGTCGGTGGGCTTGACGTCAACCACGTGGACCTCACCCTGAGCCTGACCGCGGCGGACGCCTCCCAGCTGGCTGTGTTCCTGATTTCGCCCTCCGGAACGCGGATCGCGCTCGCGCCCTTCGCGGGGCCGCCGGGCACACCCTGGCCGGGTACTTTCACGCTTGGAACGGACGCGTTCTGGGGTGAGCAAGCTGTCGGCAACTGGAAGATCGAAATCTATCCGAAGCAGGGCCAAACCAGCAGCGCGACCTACAACGGCGCGAGCCTAACCGCCTACGGCACGAACGCGACGTTGCACGACTTGGTCTACACCGACGACTTCGCCACCATGGCCGCCGCCGATCCGTCGCGCGCCACACTCCAAGCCGCCGCCGGCAGCAACGTCTTCAATGCCGCGGCGGTCACCGGCAATGTCGCACTGAACCTCGTCACCGGCACCGGCGCGATCGACGGCACGGCGGTTACCGTGGCCCCCGGCACGACGTTCGAGAAACTGCTGGGCGGCGATGGCAATGACACCCTGGTCGGAAGCACCGGCGACCAATTCTTCGCACCCGGCCTCGGCAGCAACCTAGTCATCATGGGAAGCGGCAACGACACCGACACCAGCATCGGCGAGGACACCGTGAACGCGGGGGCGGGCAGCGACACGGTGAACGTGACCTCCGGCACGCTCCAAGCAATCGGCAGCACCGGACGGCTCACGGTTGACGTCAGCGCCGGAGAAGCGACGGTGCAGGCCGGCTCAGGCGGCAGCCTCGTCACGGGTGGAGCGGGCCGTGTGGCCGCGTGGGGCAAGGCGGCCGGCGCTGCGGTTTTGGGCGGTGCGGCCGGCCGCCAGGAATTGGTGGCGGGCGCCGGCGGCGAAACCTTGGTCGGCGGCGGCTCGGGCGATCTTCTAGTCGCGGCCCGGACCGGCGGCGACATCCTCGCGGCCGGCCCCGGCAATGTCACGTTGACCGGCGCGGGGTCAACGGGCGCGAATACCTACTTCGGCGGTGGCGGGGCGGATTTCGTCGCGACTGGCGGAGGCAACGACACGGTGGTGGGCGGCAGCGGCGCCGCCACGGTGTTCGGCGGCCGCGGCCACGCAAGCATCTTCGACGGCAGCGGGGCGACCCTCGTCGTCGGCGGCCCGGGCGGCGACGACGTCCAGGCGGGCCCCGGGCCGGGCACCGTCCTCGCGGGCGCCGGAGCGGACCTGTTCGGGTTCGTGTCCGGCCACGGCGGCGGGACCGATCTCATCAACGGATTCAAGCCGGGCGCCGACCTGATCTCGCTGCGGGGCTTCGGCGCCAACGCGGTCACCGCCGCCCTGGGCACGGCGCAAATCATCGGCAGCGACACCACGATCCACCTTGCCGACAATACCCGCATCACATTTAGCGATTTCAGGGGGCTGTCGGCTTCGTCGTTCGCCTGAGCGGCGACATTCCCGGCTTGCCTACGAGCGAGAGCCGCTTCATCTGCCGCCGGATGCGACACGAACAACCATGCTAGAGGAGCGCCCCCTCCGCGCCGCGATCGCAATCGCAGGCTGCAGCCTGTGGCTCGGGGCCGTCGGCATGCGGGTTACGGCGGCACAGCCAGAGCCTAGCCCCGGGACCAAGCTCGATCTCTCCGGCTACCATCTGACTTTCGACGAGGAGTTCAACACCCTCAGCGCGGGCCCGCCCGGCAGTCCCGCGAAATGGGAAACCGCGTATTTCTACGGCGCTCGAAAGGGTCCCGGCTTCCTGCTTGACCCGAGCGTGGGCGGTTTGGGGCAGACCCCTTACAGCTTGAAAGACGGCGTGCTCACCATCGAAAGCAAGGCAACCACGCCCGAACTCGAAGCGGCCGGAGTCGCGGACCCGTTCACGACAGGCCAGATCGACACCCACGAGTCGTTCTCGCAGCAATACGGGTATTTCGAGGTGCGGGCGCAGGTGCCGGGCGTTGTCGGCTCGAGCAGCGCCTTCTGGCTGTTGCCGTTGTCAGGGCCTTGGCCGCCCGAGATCGACATCATGGAGGTGGCGGGCCAGAGTCCGAACGACCTCTCGACCACGAACCATTTCGACAAATCCGGCGTCACCTCGCACGATTACTTCGACGCCGGCGATCTCAGCCGAGCGATGCACGTCTATGGCCTCCTGTGGACGCGATCAACCCTGACCTGGTTTCTGGACGGGAAGGCCGTGTTCACCGCGCCTACCGCTCCGGACGAGCATCAGCCGATGTACGTTCTCGTCAGCTTGTACACGCACAGCGAGAGTAGCTGGCTGCAGCGGCCAAAGGACCCCGGCACCTACCGCGCGCATTACCGGATCGATTGGGTCCACGTTTACTCGAGCGACCCGCACAGCCGAACGATCCCCGGGGAAACCGGATATCAGGATCACGACGGCACGGCCTCGCTCGGTCGTGCGCTGTCCGGTCGGGGGTAGCCCCCTCGCCCTGACCCGCTCCCCTGGAGGGAGGGTTGGGCGAGGGCGTCAGCGCGGCGCCATGCGGAGCGCGCCGTCGAGCCGGATGGTCTCGCCGTTCAGATACCGGTTCTCCGCGATATGCCGCGCCAGCGCCGCATACTCCGCCGGCAGCCCGAGGCGCGGCGGGAACGGCACGGAGGCGGCGAGTCCTGCCCTGAGCTCGTCGGGCACCCCCTTGAACATGGGCGTCTCGATCAGCCCCGGCGCGATCGTCATGACACGCACGCCCGACCGCGCCAGCTCGCGGGCGGCCTGGATGGTCAGCCCGATGACCCCCGCCTTGGAGGCCGCATAGGCCGCCTGCCCCACCTGCCCCTCGTAGCCGGCGATGGACGCGGTGTTGACGACGACGCCGCGT
>CAXUIE010000174.1:0-7137 GCA_964250825.1 uncultured Acidisphaera sp.
TCGTAGGCTCGAGCGGATCATCCACCCGCTGGTTCGGCAGGAGGAGCAGGCCTTTCTCGCTCGCGCCCGCCGTGCCGGCCGCGCGGCGGTGGTGCTCGATATCCCGCTGCTGCTCGAGACCGGGGGCGAGAAGCGCGTCGACCAGGTCGTGGTTGTCTCCGCACCCCGCGCGGTGCAGATCCATCGGGTGCGGCTCCGACGCCGCATGAGCGACGCCGACATCGCCGCCATCCTGGCCCGCCAGATGCCCGATCGCGAGAAACGCCGGCGCGCGGACGTGGTGATCCGCACCGGCCTGTCGCGGCACCACGCCCAGCGCGCGTTGCGCAAGCTGGTCCGGAAGATGCGAGGATGACGCGCGCGGTGCTGTTCGACACCGAGACCACCGGCCTTGATCCCGCCAGCGGAGACCGTGTGATCGAGATCGCGGCACTCGAGCTGCGGGACGGCATCTGGACCCGCGAGCAGCGGCATTGGCTGTTGCATCCCGAGCGAGACATCCCCGAGGACGCGACCCGGATCCACGGCTTCACCCTCGCGCATCTCGAAGGCAAGCCGCGCTTCGTCGAGGTGGTGGACGAGCTGCTCGATTTCTTCGGCGGCGACCCGCTCATCGCGCACAACGCCCCGTTCGACTTCGCCTTCCTGGACGCCGAGCTCGCGCGGCTGTCCCGCCCAAGGCTCGACCCGGCGCGCATGGTTTGCACCCTGGTGCTCGCGCAGACGCGATTCCCCGGCCTGCCGAACAGCCTCGACGCGTTGTGCCGCCGCTTCGCCGTCGACGTTTCGGCGCGGACCACGCACAACGCCCTGCTCGACTGCCGGCTGCTGGCGGACGTGTACGTCGAGCTGACCGGCGGGCGGCAGCGCGGCTTGTCCTTGCTCGACGCGGCCGAGACGGGGCCCGTTGTGACCGCCTACACCCATGCCGGCTCGCGCGCGCCCCGCTTGATGGTGCCGAGCGAGGCCGAACTGGCGGCGCACGCCGCGTTCCTGGCCAAGCTGAAGGAGCCGATCTGGGCCGCCGTATGGTCGAACACTTAAAGCCTACCCGGAAGGCCCAGCAGGTAACGTTTCATTCGGCGGTTCTTCTAACGGCTCAGTCAACGGCAACGCGAGGTCGGGCGCGTCGATCTGGAGCAGCAGGCCGCTGTCCGCGACCGCGCGATATTCCTCCGCATCTCGCGGGCGAGCGCGGTCACATAGGCCTCGTGCGAGTCGTAGTGCGCGTTGAGCATCGTGGTGGCGATGATGCCGGGCGAAGGTGCTGTCATGAAGCACTCGGCGAACGATGGCTTTGGGCGGCGGCGTGGCGCCGCGCGCGCTCGATCTCACTGTCCCGTCGCATTGATCCTGACGGGCGGCAGCGGGACGGACACCGTGACGGCGGGTTCCGGGCCGGGCTTGACTTCCCCGAAGGCGGGGGGCTTGTCTCCGCCGCTTCCTTGCCCAAGGCTGCCTGATGCACGCTTATCGGACCCACAATTGCGGCGCGCTTCGTCTCGCCGACGCCGGCCAGACCGCGCGTCTGTCGGGCTGGGTGCATAGCAAGCGCGATCACGGCGGCCTGCTGTTCATTGACCTACGCGATCATTACGGCCTGACCCAGTGCGTGTTCGCCGCTGGCGGCCCGGTGTTCGCGGAGGCGGACGCGATCCGGGTGGAAAGCGTTGTCACCGTCACCGGCGAGGTCGTCCGCCGCGAGCCCGGAACGGTCAACCCGCGCCTGCCCACCGGGGAGATCGAGCTTCGCGCGCGCGAGCTCGCGGTGCAGTCGGCGGCGGAGGTGCTGCCGATGCAGGTGGCGGGCGACGAGCGCTACCCCGAGGAGATCCGGCTGCGCTACCGCTTCATCGACCTGCGGCGCGAGAAGCTGCATCGCAACATGGTGCTGCGGGCGCAGGTGATCGCTTCGGTCCGGCGGCGGATGATCGAGCAGGGATTCACCGAGTTCCAGACGCCGATCCTGACGGCGTCCAGCCCCGAAGGCGCGCGCGACTTCCTCGTCCCCGCGCGACTGCATCCGGGCAATTTCTACGCGCTGCCGCAGGCCCCCCAGCAGTTCAAGCAGCTCATCATGGTGGCCGGGTTCGACCGCTACTTCCAGATCGCGCCCTGCTTTCGCGACGAGGCATCCCGCGCCGACCGCAGCCCGGGCGAGTTCTACCAGCTCGATTTCGAGATGAGCTACGTCACCCAGGAGGACGTGTTCAACACGATAGAGCCGGTCATCGCGGGAGTTTTCATCGAGTTCGCAGGCGAGCGGGCGGTCACCGAGCCGCCCTTCGTGCGCATCCCATACGAGACGGCTCTGCTGCGCTACGGCACCGACAAGCCCGACTTGCGCAACCCGCTCGTCGTCACGGACGTGACCGAACACTTCGCCGGCTCAGGCTTCGGGTTGTTCGCGCGCATCGCGGCGGCGGGCGGCGTGGTGCGGGCGGTCCCGGCGCCGGGCTGCGCGGGGCAGCCCCGCAGCTTCTTCGACAAGCTCAACGAATGGGCGCGCGGCGAGGGAGCCGGCGGCCTCGGCTACATCATCTTCGACGCGGATGGCCCCAAGGGGCCGATCGCCCGCAATCTCGAGCCCGAGCGCGCCCAGGCGATCCGCGCGGCGTGCGGCGTCGGGGCCGGGGACGCCGTGTTCTTCGCCGCTGGCAAGAAGGACGAGGCGGCCAAGTTCGCGGGCTTGGTGCGCACCCGGCTCGGTCAAGAGCTCGACCTCGGCGAGAAGGACGCGTTCCGCTTCTGCTGGATCACCGACTTCCCGATGTACGAGCTCAACGAGGAAACCGGCCGAATCGACTTCAGCCACAACCCGTTCTCGATGCCGCAAGGCGGGATGGAAGCACTCGAAACGCAGGACCCGCTCGATGTTAAGGCGTTCCAATACGACATCGTTTGCAACGGGGTTGAACTTTCCTCGGGCGCCATCCGTAATCACCGGCCGGACATCATGCTGCGGGCCTTCGCGATCGCCGGCTACGGGGCGGACGAGGTGGAGGCGCGGTTCGGCGGCATGTTGAACGCGTTCCGCTACGGCGCGCCGCCGCATGGCGGCTCGGCCCCCGGCATCGACCGCATCGTCATGCTGCTGGCCGACGAGCCTAACATCCGCGAAGTCATCCTGTTCCCGCTGAACCAGGGGGGCGAGGACCTGATGATGGGCGCGCCGGCCCCGGTGCCGCCCGAGCGGCTGCGCGAGCTTTCCCTCCGGGTGGAGCTGCCGCCCAAGGCCAAAACCGGCCCATCCGATCGATTTTAGCCGAAAGGTGAACGAAAGAGGGCATTGGGCGGGCCGAATTGCGTCGCTGACCTCGCCCGCTCCTGGCAGTGTGCGCGGTGTCGCCTATGTTCAACCGATTGCTCGTTCGGAGAGGCCCATGCGCTTTCTTGCCGCCGCCGCGGCCTTCTGTCTGCTGCTCGCGGGCACGCCTCATGCGGCCGAGCTGGCGGCGCACCGGGCGTTGTACAAGCTGACCATGGAACCAAGCCGCAACGGCGACATCGTCGCCGCGAGCGGGACCATGGGGTATGAGGTGGTGGACGCCTGCGATGGCTGGGCCGTGCGGCAGCGCCTGGACATGACCGTGACCAACCATGACGGCCAGGACATCCAGATGGTGTCCGACTACGCCACGTGGGAATCCAAGGACGGGCTCGCGTTCCGCTTCCATATGAAGCAGACCACCGACACCGCCGTGACCAGCGAGACGAACGGGGACGCGAAGCTCGAAACCACGGGCGGCTCCGGCGAGGCGCACTACACGACCCCGGGGCAGGACACCAAGCCGCTCCCGGCCGGGACGCTGTTTCCGATGGCGCACACGGAGGCGATCCTGGCGGCGGCGCGGGCCGGCAAGAAGTTCCTCAACATTCCGCTGTTCGACGGCACGGCCGAATCAGGCGCGCAGGACAGCTTCGTCACGGTCTTGAAATGGGACCAGCCAAGCCAGTCGAAATGGCCCGCGTTGTCCACCCTCCCGAGCGCCCGCGTCCGCATTTCGTTCTTCGACCGCGACAAGAACGCGCAAACCCCGGACTACCAGGTCGGGATGCGGTATTGGGACAACGGCGTCGCCGACGGCCTGCAGATGGATTTCGGCGAGTTCGTTATGAATGGCGAAATGTCCGAGTTCGCGCTCCAACCGCATCGCTGCTGACCGCCGATCGCGGTTCAACCTTGATCCGGCCGTGATGCGCGTCCGCGGATCGTGCGGTCGTTGCGCAACCTCTTCGGTCGCGAAATCTTCCCCGTAACACTCCGCGTCCGACGCCTTCCAAGGACTTCCGTGTGAAGCTGTTCAAGTGCCAGAACTGCGGGCAAGTGTTGTACTTCGAGAATGTGCGATGCGAGCGCTGCGCGTCTCGCCTCGGCTATCTTCCCGCCGACGTCCTGCTGTCGGCGCTCGAACCGGACGGCGACACGTGGCGGCCCCTGAGCCGGTCCGAGGGGGCCTATCGGTTCTGCGCGAACGCGCATTGGGACGCGTGCAACTGGCTCATCCCGGCCGACGCTCCCGCCCGATACTGCGTGGCGTGCCGCCATAACCGGACGGTGCCGGACCTTAACCTGTCGTCCAACGTCCCGCCTTGGCGCAAGCTCGAGCTGGCCAAGCACCGGTTGTTCTACACGATGCTGCGGCTCGGCCTGCCCCTCCGGGACCGGGTGGAGGACCCTGGGCACGGCCTGGTATTCGATTTTCTTGCCGACATGGTCGCGGCGCCCAAGGTGATGACGGGGCACGACAACGGGGTGATCACCGTCGCGCTCGCCGAGGCCGACGACGCCGAACGGGAGCGCCGCCGCGTCCAGATGCGCGAGCCGTATCGCACCTTGCTGGGCCACTTCCGCCACGAAGTCGGCCATCACTTCTGGGACATCATGGTGCGGGATGGTGGCCGTCTTGACGCGTGCCGGGCGTTGTTTGGCGACGACCGCCAGGACTACAACGCCGCCCTGCAGCGCCATTACGCGCAGGGCGCGCCGCCGGACTGGCAGGAACGCTTCGTCAGCAGCTACGCGTCGTCCCACCCGTGGGAGGACTGGGCCGAAACCTGGGCGCACTATCTTCACATCATCGACACCCTGGAGATGGCGCGCGCGTTCGGCATGAGCGTCAACCCGCGCGTCGACCCCGAGCGTGAACTGGCAGCGCAGGTCGACTTCAACCCGCACGGGTCGGGCAATTTTGGCCGGATCATCGACGCGTGGCTGCCGCTCAGCTTCGCGATGAACAGCATGAACCGCTGCCTCGGTGCCGCTGATCTCTATCCATTCATCCTGTTGCCGCCGGCGATCGAGAAGCTTGCCTTTGTCCACGACACCGTTCACGGGTCCGGCGACTGAGGCTCACTCCGCCGCGGTGAGCCTCGTTTTGGACGGCCGCTCGAGCGCGCTCTCATGCGGCAGGACGAGCACGACCAGGACGCCGATGACGGCGACGGCCGCAATGGCGAGCAGGCCGGCGCTGAAATTGCCCGTCTCCTGGCGCAGCCAGCCCATCGCGAACGGCCCGGCAAAGCCTGCCAGATTGCCGATCGAGTTGATCACCGCGATGCCGGCTGCGGCCGCGGCGCCGCTCAGGAACGCGGTCGGCAGGGTCCAGAACACCGGCAGGACGGCGAACACGCCGAACGCGCCGACGCACAGCGCGCCTATTTTGAGCACGGGATCGTCCACAAGCGCCGAACCGCCGACGCCGATGGCGGCGATCGCGAGCGCCACCGCGGCGTGGCCCTTGCGCTCCATCGTGCGGTCGGAGCGGCGGCCGTACCAGACCATGCCGATCGTGCCGACCACGTAGGGCAGGGCGGCCACCAGACCGGTCTGCAGGTTCGACAAGCCGAACGCCTTGATGATCTGCGGCAGCCAATAGGCGGTGCCGTAATTGGTCGCCACGGCGCCGAAGTAGACGACTGCGAGGCCGAGTACCCGTGGGTTGAGGATGGCCTGCCCGACGCTGATCCCGTGCGCCTTGACCCGCTCGTCGGCCTCGGCCGCGAGACGGGTCGCAAGCCATTCGCGCTCGCCAGGTTCAAGCCAGGTGGCGTCCGCCGGCCGGTCCGTCAGATAGAAGAACACGACGAAAGCCAGCAGGACCGCGGGGACCGCCTCGATGATGAACAGCCACTGCCAGCCATCGAGCCCGACGACGCCGTGCATGTAGAGCAGCACGCTCGACACAGGCGCGCCGATCACGGAGGAAAGCGGGATCGCGGCCATGAAGTAGCCGACGATCCGCGCCCGGTAGACGGCCGGGAACCAGAGCGTGAGATAGAAGATGATGCCCGGGAAGAAGCCGGCCTCCGCCGCGCCAAGCAGGATCCGCACGCCGTAGAACGCGTTCTCGCTGCCGAGCCCGGTCACCCTCCCGAGCCAGGGAATGCACGCCATCGCGCCCGACAGGATGCCCCAGGACAGCATGATGCGCGCGATCCACTTGCGCGCGCCGAAGCGCTCGAGGGCCAGGTTCGAGGGCACCTCGAAAACAAAGTAGCTGAAGAAAAAGATGCCGGCGCCGAACCCGAACGCGACGCTGGACAAGCCGAGCGCCTTGTTCATCTCGAGCGCCGCGAACCCGACGTTAACCCGGTCGAGATAGGCGACGAAATAGCACAGCATCATGAAGGGCACGATCCGTCGCGTGACCTTCGCGATCGTGGTCTGTTCCAAGGCGGTTCACTCCCCAAGGCGCGAGCTTGTTGGGGCGACCCGTAACGGAGCCAGAGACTTACGGCAACTGCCGCGTCGTCGCCGACCGCGAGGGCATCACGCATCGCGTCATCGGCAGCGGCCCGGGCTAGAATCCCGTCCCATCGTCGCCGTGGAACAGACGCAATTCGGCATCGCGACGTCGCCGATCGTGACGGGGTTTCTCGGTTCGGTCGAGCGCCGTTTCTCCGTCCCGGCCGTCCTTCTCGTCGGCGTGGTGCGCAGCCCGGGTCAAGGCCCGCAGCGGCCTTGATGCGGGCGAGCACGGCGGCACGATGATCTGGCCGGGCGATCTGCCGCCCAGCGCCGAGTGCGGCCGGGCGTGGTTATAGTCTTGGCGCCAGCTCGCGAGCATGACACGAGCCTCTCGGAGCGACGTGAAGATCGTCTCATTCAGGCACTCGTCGCGCAGCCGGCCAATG
>CAXUIE010000175.1:0-7120 GCA_964250825.1 uncultured Acidisphaera sp.
CGTTCGCCTGGGTGGGCATCCTCGCCGCGGACCGATCGGCCGCGCCGGCTTTCGTTCAACGAGAAGCACGCGCTAGCGACGCTGCCCGGCCGCATCGCCGCGCTCGAAGCGGAAACCGCCCGGCTCCGCGCCACCCTCGCCGACCCAGACCTTTACACTCGCGACCCGGCCGGCTTCGCGGAGCGAACGGATGCGCTCGCCAGCGCCGAACACGCACTTGGGGAGGCGGAGGAGCGATGGCTTGCGCTCGAGATGCTGCGGGAAGAGCTGGAAAGCTGAGCGTCAAGCCGAAGGCGGGTTCTCCACGGAAGACTTGCGACTATTGGTCGATTGCCATGACTGGCGGCGCGGTCTTGCCAACGTTCGATCGCACCCTCGGCCTCGCCCGCTTAACCGAATGCCGTCCCGAGGCGCCGGTTGGCGCCCATGCGTCGATCGGCGTCCGGCGCGGGCCGATCCACTCCCGCCGCCAAGTGGCGAAGCCATCCGGCGACATCGGTCGGCCGAAATAGTAGCCCTGCCCTTCATCGCAGCCGGTCCCCTCGAGACAGTCGAGCACCTCCCTGGTCTCGACACCCTCCGCCACCACGCGGTAGCCGAGATCGCGGGCCAGGGAGGCCATGGTCGAGATCAGGGCGCGCTTGCGCTCGTCGATCGCGAGGCCCCGCACGAACGACTGGTCGATCTTGACCACGTGCGCGGGCAACCGCTGCAAATAAGCGAAACTGCTGTAGCCCGTCCCGAAATCGTCGATCGCCAACCGCGTTCCCGCATGGGAGACGGCATCAAGCACCGTCAATGCCTGCCCCGCGTCCTCCATCGCGGCGCTTTCCGTCATTTCGAGTTCGAGGCAACCGGCCGAAAGCGCATGCCGTATCAGGCCGAGCGCCACGCGGTCGGCGAAATCGGGCTCCAGCAGGTTTGAAGCCGAAACGTTCACCGACATCTGCAGAACGAGGCCCGCGCGCCGCCAAGCCGATAATTGCGAAAGGGCGGCGTCGAGCACCCAGGCGGTCGCGGCCTTCGCCATCGCCGTCCGCTCGACGATTGGCATGAACTCCCCCGGCGACACCTCGCCGAGGGTGGGGTGCCTCCACCGCAGCAGCGCCTCGGCGCCGACGCAGGCGCCAGAGGCGAGATCAATGCGCGGCTGGTAAACCAGCCTGAGCTGCTGCGGGTCTTCGAGGGCCGCCCCGAACGCATCGAGCAGCGCGAAGCGGCGCTGGTGCGCCGCGTCCCGATCCGGCGAATACAGGCTGACCCTGGTTTCCGTTCCGCGCGCGTCCTGCGCGGCGTTGTACGCGGTGCGCAGCACATCGCGAGGCGCCGTCTCGCCCGGCGCGAACGGGACCACCCCGATCGTTGTGGTGGTAACGAAGCGGGAAATCGCGTCAGCGCGGATCTCTTGCAGCATTCGCGACAGGAAGGAAAGATATCCCTGCTCCTCGATGCCGGGTTGCGACAAGAGCGCGAACTGGGTCAACGCCACATGGTAGACTTTGCGAGTAGGGCCGACGGCCCCCCTCAGCGCTCGCACCGCCTCGTCGATCATGCCGTAAAGATAATCCGTTCCCATCACGCGCGCCACGTTGCCGACCTGCTCGGAACTGGCGAGGTCGACCATCACGACGAACCTTCGAAGGCCGGAGCCGTCCTTTGCCAGATCGTCGAGGTCCTCGATAAACTGGACGATGTTTGGCAATCGGCTGATCGGGTCGACGCGGCCGAAAGCGTGCTGCAACTCGATCTGCGCCATCGCCATCGCGGCAAGGTCGGTCAGGGACGCCAGCTCCGACTCGGAGGCTTCCCTCGGCTCCCGGCCGCAAACGCACATCGCCCCGAGGCCGAAGCCGTCGCGGGTGGTCAGCGGCGCTCCCGCATAAAAGCGCACGCCACTCTGGGCGAGGGGGCTGTCGCGGTAATAGCTGTCCGCGAGCAGGTCCGGAATGACCAGGAGAGCATTGGACGCCGTCACTTGCGCGCACGGCGCTCTATCCCGTGGTATGGAGGAGGCCTGCTCGACCCCGATGCGGGACTTGAACCATTGCCGGTCGTGGTCGGTGAGCGAAACGGCCGCGATGGGCAAGGCGAAGATTTGGCTCGCCATGCGTGTGATGCGATCGAACGCCTCGCTCGGTGCTGTGTCGAGCAGGTTGAGCCGGCGCAGCGCGTCAAGGCGCTCCTCTTCGGTCCGGTGTGCCACTGGCGCCCTCTTCAATGCAGAATGGTTTCGAGTAGAGGGTAGTCACGGCCTAGCTAATATTTCTCCAACGCGGATAAATTAACACTAGCGCAGCTCCGAAAAGTCCTCCTCGCGGAACTCGCCCTTTGCCCGCGTCCCCGCCGCGGCATGGCGTTCTTCCGCTTGGCGCAACTCCACGCGCCGTATCTTGCCCGAGATCGTTTTCGGCAGGTCCGCGAACTCGATCCGCCGCACCCGCTTGAACGGCGACAGCCGCGAGCGGCAATGCCGCAGGATCGCGAGCGCCGTCGCTCGGTCGGGAGCAACGCCCTGCACCAGGATGACATACGCCTTGGGCACGGCGAGCCGGATGGGATCGGGCGCGGGCACCACCGCCGCCTCCGCGACCGACGCATGCTCGATCAGCACGCTTTCGAGCTCGAACGGGCTGATGCGGTAGTCGGACGCTTTGAACACGTCGTCGGCACGGCCGACATAGGTTAGATAGCCGTCGGCATCCCGCGCGGCGACGTCCCCCGTGTGATAGAACCGGCCCGATAAAGGCTCCACGGTGCCCGCTTCCGTCTGATAGCCGCGCATCAGCGCGGCTGGCGGTTCACCGAGCGGAATGCTGATCTGCCCTTCATCGGCGTCCACATCGTTGATGTCGAGCGTATGAATGCGATAGCCGGGCATCGGCCGACCCATCGAGCCGGGCTTGATCGGCTGGCCCGGCGAGTTCCCCACCTGAAGCGTGGTCTCGGTCTGGCCGTAGCCGTCGCGCAGTTCGAGCCCCCACGCCGCTTTCACCTGGTCGAACACTTCCGGGTTCAGCGGCTCTCCGGCCGATAGCACCTCGCGCAAAGCGACGCGCCACGCGCGCATGTCCTCCTGGATCACCATGCGCCACACGGTCGGCGGGGCGCACAAGGTTGTCACACCATGCTGCGCCACCGTGTCGAGCAGCACGCGCGCCGAGAAGCGCGCTTGGTTCAGCACGAACACGGTCGCCCCCGCGAGCCAGGGGGTGAACACCGAGCTCCAGGCGTGCTTCGCCCAGCCCGGCGAGGAGATGTTGAGATGCACGTCGCCCGGCCGCAACCCGAGCCAGTACATCGTCGAGAGATGCCCCGCCGCGTAGCTGCCGTGGCTGTGCAGCACGAGCTTGGGCTTGGCCGTGGTGCCGGAGGTGAAATACAGCAGCAGCGGGTCGGACGCGCGGGTCTCGCCCTCCGGCGTGAAATCGGCGCTTGCCGCCAGCAACGTTTCATAGCGATGCCAGCCGGCCGGGGCGTCACCGGTTGCGATGCGCGTCACCCCCGGCGCCAAGCCCTCGATCTTCGGCGCGTCGGCGGCACCGATGACGAGATGGCGCACGCGCCCGCGCGCGACCCGGTCCTCGAGGTCGTCGCGGGTCAGCAGGGTGGTCGCCGGGATCACCACCGCGCCGAGCTTCATCGCCGCCAGCAGCGTTTCCCAAAGCGGGAGGACGTTGCCGAGCATCAACAGCATCCGGTCGCCGCGCGCGACACCGAGCGCGCGCAGCCCATTGGCGACGCGGTTGGATCGCTCGGAGAGTTCGGCGAAGGTCAGGGTCGCCGCACCGTCGCCGACGATGGTGAGCGCGGGCCGGGCCGCCGCCCCGCCCCGGGCGAGTTCGGCGTCGAACCAGTCGAGCGCCCAGTTGAAACGGTCGAGCGTCGGCCAGCTGAAGTCGCGGAACGCCGTGGCGTAGTCGGTGCGGTGCGCCAGGAGGAAGTCGCGCGCGGCTTTCAGGGCGGCGGTGGTCATGCGCTCACTCCTCCGCGAGGCCCGCCCGGTCGCGCCCGGCGAGCCAGCGATAGATCACGGAGAAATCTCGCGCTCCTTCGCCCGCCTCGGCGAGCGCGGCATACAGCTTCGCCGCGTGCGCCCCAAGCGGGGTCGGCGCCCCCACCGCTTCCGCCGCCGCCTGCGACAGGCGCACGTCCTTCAGCATCAGCGCCGTCGCGAAGCCCGCGGTGAAGTCGCGGTTGGACGGGGCGCTCGGCACCAGCCCCGGCGACGGGCAATAGGAGGTCAACGCCCAGCTCTGCCCGGACGAGGTGGAGGCGATCTCGAATAGCTTGCGGTGATCGAGGCCGAGCTTGGTCGCCAGCACCAGCCCTTCCGACAGCCCGACCATATTGATCGCCAACATCATGTTGTTGCAGATCTTGGCGGCCTGCCCCGCCCCCGGGCCGCCGGCTTGAACGATTGTCTTGCCCATGCAGCGCAACAGCGGCTCGCCACGGGCGAAGCCGGCCTCGGGGCCGCCCACCATGAAGGTGAGCGTGCCTGCCTGGGCGCCTCCGACGCCGCCCGACACGGGCGCGTCCAGCATGTCGAACCCGGCCGCTTGCGCTTCGGCGGCGACTTCGCGGGCGGTTTCCACGTCGATCGTCGAGCAGTCGATCAGCAGCGGTTTCGCGCCACCCTGCCCCGCCACCTCGATCAGGCCGCCCTGCCCGCACCACACGCTCCGCACGTGCTCGCCCGCTGGCAGCATGGTGACGATCACCTCGGCATCCACCGCAGCCTCGCCCGCCTTCCCGGCGCGCTCGCCGCCGGCCGCTACCAACGCGTCGAGTCCCGCTGGCGCGAGGTCAAAGCCGATGACCCGGTGGCCCGCCTTGACGAGGTTGGCCGCCATCGGGCCGCCCATGTTGCCAAGCCCGATGAACGCGATGGCCGTCATCTCACAGCACCTCGAACACGTCATACACGGGGCCATCGGCGGTGCGGTGGCCGGTGCCGACCGCGATAACCTTGGTGAGCCAGTCAAGGGAGGAGGCGCCGGTCTCGAACGCGACCGCCGTGCGAAAATAATAGGAAGCGGGATCGGCCGGCTCGCCCCGTCCCACCTTGTCGAGCACGTCGGCCGGGCCGTGCCGCAGCCCGCGATAGGTCATGCCAATGCGGGCCCCGTCGTCGGTTTGCAGAACGAGCCGCACGTCAAGCACGAACACGCCGTCCGGGCGCACCGTGATCCAGTCCGACCCGCCTTCCAGCACCGTTCCACGCAGGCGCTCGCCCTCAAAACGTCCGCCGGTGACCGGCACCGGCCGCCGCTCCCCGCCTGCCGCCAAGCCGAGGGATTGCGGCGCGCCCGCCTGAAGCGTGATCGTGAAGATATGCCGCGTCCTGATCTCGGCCATACGTCCCCTCCCGTTCCGGAGCGATGACAGCCGATTGGGGCCGGCCGCACAAGCGCCCTTGCCGGAGGGGTTCGGTGAGAGAAAGATCAGCCCAGGTATCCAGGAGCCGCACCATGTCCCTTCCCCTCGCGCCGAGCGATCCCGCAAGCCTCGACTTCGCGCCCGGCCCGCTCGACAATCTCGACCGGCTCATCAACCGCCACATCGAGGAAGGCCGTTATCCGGGCGCGCAGATCGCACTCGCGCGCCGCGGCGAACTGGCGCTGTTTCGCTCCTATGGCCAGGCCAGCACCAAACCCCGACGCGAGGCCGGCGACGACACGCTGTTCCTGCTGTTCTCCAACACCAAGGTCATCACCACCGCTGCGTTGTGGGCGCTGATGGAGGACGGGTTGGTTTCAGTGAATGACAAGGTCGCCGACCATCTTCCGGAGTTTGCCGCGCGCGGCAAGGAAGACATCACGATCTTTCAAGTCGCCACCCACACCGCGGGCTTTCCGTCGGCCAACTGCACCCGCGAATCATGGACGGACCACGCGCTGATGCGTCGCCAAGTGTGCGACTTCTCGCTCGAGTGGACGCCGGGGACGAAGCTGCAATACCACCCGCGCAGCGCGCACTTGACAATCGCCATGGTGATCGAGGCCGTTACCGGCCGCGACTTCCGCCAGGTGACGCGCGAGCGCGTCATCGCCCCGCTCGGCCTTGAGAACGAGATCATGGTCGGCGTGCCGCGCGCGCAACAAGGCCGCTGCGCCGACGTCTATGCTCCCGAAGGCGCTGAGGCGCGCGACAACAGCCCCGAGTTCCGCGACGCGGGCCTGCCGCATGGCGGCGGTTTCGCGACCGCGCGGGGCATGGCGGCATTTTATCAGATGATGGCGAACAAGGGCACGCTCAACGGCGTGCGTTTATTCTCGCGCCGATTGGTCGAGTTCGTCACGCGCAATCACACGGACGACATGCCCGACGCCTACATGTCCGACATCCCGATGCATCGTGGCATCGGCCCGCACGTACGCGGTCTCGGCCCTCGAATCCGCGGGCTCGGCAGCCTCGCCCATCCCGACACGTTCGGCCACGGCGGCGTGGGCTCATCGTATTGCTGGGCCGATCCCGCAAGCGGCGTCTCGTTCGCCTACCTTACCAACTACGTGGCGCCCGACCCGTGGCATTCCGCGCGCATGGACCGGGTGAGCAACATCGTGCACGCCGCGATTAACTGAGGCCCGCGTGGGTGATGGTGTGTTTGGTTTGGTTTTGGGCTGGAGGACCTGGCGGCGGCCTACTCTCCCGCGCCTTGGGGCGCAGTACCATGGGCGCTGGGGCGTTTCACGGCCGAGTTCGGGATGGGATCGGGTGCGCGCGCCCCGCCGAAGGCCACCAGGTCGTCCAGCCCACCGGGCGCCGCCGTCCCGCTTGGGGCGGAGGCGTGTCCGGCGCGCCCCGGTTCGCCTGGAGGGCGTGGCCGGCGCGCGAGGCTGCGGTTCTGGCGCGGATCCGTGACGGATCCTGTTGTGCGCGGGGTGCGTGGCCAGCGCGGTCGCGCCGCCATGGGGGCGGGCCCGCATGTGGCTGACTGCTGCGCAAGGTGGATGGACATCGAGCCTGTCGGGCGATTAGGACCGGTCAGCTGCGCGCCTCGCGGCGCGTCCACACCCGGCCTATCGACGTGATGGTCTATCACGGCCCTCCTGGGATTGCTCCCGGGGAGACCTGGTTTCGAGGGGGGTTTCCCGCTTAGATGCTTTCAGCGGTTATC
>CAXUIE010000176.1:0-4041 GCA_964250825.1 uncultured Acidisphaera sp.
CACGCGGGCTCCGCGTTCGAGGCGGGGAACCGTGTTCGCGTGGCGATCGCTACCGCCTACTGGCCGATGATCTGGCCCGCCCCCGAGGCGGCGACCGTGACGGTGTTCGGCGGGACGCTCGAACTGCCGGTGCGCCCGCCCGATCCGGCGGACGCGGCGCTGCCGCCGCTGCCGGGGCCGGAGAGCGCCCCGCCCGAGCAGACCAGTCGTCCGCGCCCCGGCGTGGTGCGGATCGACCGGCTCGGGCTCGAGCTCGGCTCGGAGGTCGAATTCGATTCTCACATCGCGGAGGACGATCCGCTCAGCGCGGCGTGCGAGATGCGCGCGGCGCAAACCATCGAGCGCGCAGACTGGCGGGCGCGGATCGAGACCTCCACGCGGCTGTCCTGCACGCGCGACGCATTCATCGTGCAGGCGACTTTACGGGCCTGGGACGGGAAGGAAGAGGTTTGCGCGCGCACGTGGGACGTGGCGATCCCGCGCGATTGCGTCTGATCCCGCCATTCGCCGTGGTCGGCGCAGGTCGACCACGGCGACGGGTAAACAAGCGACGTGGGCCTGTCGCGTGCAACTATTTCAATTTCCCAAGCTGCCGCAGCTGGCTTTCCACGTTGCCCATGATGTTCATCGCGGGCTTGGCGGTGTCGAGGTCGGTGATTCGCTCGAAGTTCTCCTGCACCATCTCGATCGTCACGGGCTTGTCCGGATCGAACGCCATGCCCTCGGTCTGGAAATACTGCACCCGTGAGTACGTCCCCGCGGTCGCGAAGATGATTTCCCCGGAAACTTTGCATTCCTCGCTGGCGAGATACGCGACAGCCGGCGAGACAAGCTCAGGGCGCATGTATTCCAGCATGGCGGGGGAGATCAGGTTCTCGGTCATCCGCGTCCTCGCCGACGGAGAGATCGCGTTCAGCATGATGTTGTACTTGGCCCCCTCGAAGCGGAGGCAGTTGATGAAGCCGTTGATCGCCATCTTGGCCGCGCCGTAGTTGCTTTGGCCGAAATTGCCGTTGGTGCCGGAGCCCGAGGTGGTGACAACGACGCGGCCGTACTTGCGGTCGCGGAAGATCGGCCAGGCGGCCTTGGTCGTGTAGACGGTGCCCATCAGGTGCACCTTCATCACGAACTCGAAATCCTCCATCGTCATGTTGTTGAACGCCTTGTCGCGCAGCACGCCGGCGTTGGCGACCAGGATGTCGAGCCGGCCCCAGGTGTCCATGGCGGTCTGGACGATCCCGGCCGCTTCCTTCTCGTCGGCCACCGAGCCATAGCTCGCCACCGCCTCGCCCCCGGCTTGCTTGATCTCGGCCACCACTTGATCGGCGACCGCGTTGGCGGTGCCGCGCCCGTCCACGGAACCACCCGGGTCGTTCACCACCACCTTGGCCCCCCGGCTGGCCAGCAGCTTGGCGTGCTCGCGGCCGAGCCCGGCCCCGGCGCCGGTGACGATGGCGACGCGGTCGTCGAAACGGATGGTCATGCTGCTCGGCCCCTTCTTGCGCTGGACGCGGGCACGAATACGTCAAAGTAGCGGAGCCGACCAGCCCGTAGCCTCCGGGGTAGCGGCGGACGTTCCGGCCGGCTACGATGCGCTCGAACACAAAGGAACACCCGCATGGGCGCGAGCCATCTGAACAGCGGCATCTTCCTCGCACCGTTCCACAATCTCGATGAGAACCCGACGCTCGCGATGGCCCGGGACATGGAGCTGCTCGAGCATCTCGACCGGCTGAACTACACGGAAGCCTGGATCGGCGAGCATCATTCGAGCGGCTTCGAGATCATCGCCTCGCCCGAGATGTTCATCGCCGCCGCGGCCGAGCGCACCCGTCATATCCGGCTCGGCACCGGGGTCGTGTCCTTGCCCTACCACAACCCGTTCATCCTGGCCGACCGGATGGTCCAGCTCGATCACATGACGCGCGGGCGCGCCATGTTCGGCGTGGGGCCGGGGGCGCTGGTGCAGGACGCCTACCGCATCGGCATCGACGCGTCCGATCAGCGGCGGCGGATGAACGAAAGCCTCGACGTGGTGATCAAGCTGCTGGCGGGCGAAACCGTCAACGAGCAGACCGACTGGTATCATCTGCGCGACGCCCGGCTGCAGCTGCCCTGCTACACCCGGCCGATCATGGAGATGGCGGGCGCGGCCGCGCGCGCGCCGGCGGGCGCGCTCGCGGCCGGGCGGCACGGCGTCGGCATGCTGTCGATCGGCGGCACCAGCCCCGACGCCATGACGCACCACGCGCACAACTGGGGCCTCTACGAGGAAACCGCGCGCGCCAACGGCCACACGCCCGACCGGCGCAAGTGGCGGCTGGTGACCTTGTTCCACATCGCCGAAACCCGGGAAAAGGCACGCGAGAACGTCCGCCACGGCTTGCAGCCGTTCTGCGACTACTTCTCGCACATCTCGACTTTTCCGATCGTGCCGCCCGGTGCCGGTGACCCGTACGAGTTCCTGACCAGCACGGGCTCGGCCTGCATCGGCACGCCGGACGACGCCATCGCCTACATCGAGCGGCTGCTGGAGGGTTCGGGCGGCTTCGGTGGAATCCTGGAGCTCGCGCACAACTGGGCCGACTGGGCGGAAACCAAGCGGCATTACGAGCTGATGGCGCGCTACGTCCATCCACGTTTCCAGGGGTCGCGCGAGCTGCGCCGCGCCAGCTACGACTACGCGGGCGAGCACCATCACGTGTTCTTCGGCCAGCAGCAGGCGTCGGTGCAGGCGGAAATCGACAAGCTCGCCGCCAAGCGGGAAAGCGAGAAGCGGGCGGCCGCCGCGTAATCAGACGGTGCTCGACGCAACGGCGCGGGAACGGAGCGGCGAGCGGGACACCCTGCTGCGCGTGTCCGCCGCCCACCTCATCAGCCATTTTCACATCCTGGTGCTGCCGCCGCTGTTCCCGTTCCTCCGCAGCCAGCTCGGCGTCGGCTTCGTCGAGCTCGGCCTCGCGTTGACCGTGTTCAACGTCGTTTCCGCGGTGACCCAGGCGCCGGTGGGGTTCGTGGCCGACCGCCTGGGCCCGCGCCGGGTTCTGGTGGGCGGCCTCGTCCTGGGGAGCGCCGCGTTTATCCTGTTCGGCATCATGCAGAGCTACGCTTGGCTGCTCGTGACCGCTGCCTTGGCAGGGCTGGCCAACAGCGTCTATCACCCTTGCGATTACGCGATCCTGTCGGCGCGCATCGGCGAGGCGCGCATCGGGCGCGCGTTCTCCGTCCACACTTTCGCCGGCTACCTGGGCGGGGCGATCGCGCCGCCATTCGTGCTGGGCATGACGGCGCTGGTGGGGGCTGGAGCGGCCATTGTGTCGGCGGGCGCTCTTGGTCTGCTCGCCGCCGTGCCGCTGTGCTTCGCCCGGCGGCTCGACCTGCCGATCCACACGCCCGCCGGACGGATCGCCGCCGAGCCCGCGAGCCCGTGGGCGCTGCTCACGCCCACGGTGCTGAGCTTGACCGCGTTCTTCGCGCTGCTGAGCCTTTCCACAAGCGGCATCTCCGCGTTCTCGGTCTCGGCGCTCACCGGCGGCTACGGCCTCGGCCTGGCTGCCGCCAATGCGGCGCTGACCGCGTTCCTCGCCTTGAGCGCGTTCGGCGTGCTCGCGGGCGGGTTCGTCGCGGACTGGACGCGCCGGCATGGCGAGGTGGCCGCCGGGGCGTTCGCGCTCAATGCGGCGCTCGTGTTGCTCGTCGCCGCCTGGAGCCCCGGGGCCGCGTTGACGGTGCTGATCCTGGGGGTGGCCGGCTTCCTCTCGGGCGTGATCTCGCCATCGCGCGATATGATGGTGCGGCGGGCGGCCCCGCCGGGTGCTTCTGGGCGCGTGTTCGGGATCGTGACCACCGGGTTCAACATCGGCGGCGCCGTCGGGCCTATCCTGTTCGGCTCCATCATCGACGCGGGACACCCGCGCTGGATTTTCGGCGCGTCCGTCCTGTTCATGGTGGCTACCGTCATGCGACCCCAGCGGGGCGAGCGCGGGGGCGGGCGGCGCCCCCCGCGGGGGGGGATAGGGGGGCGGCGCGGGGTCGCGGGGG
>CAXUIE010000176.1:4051-7102 GCA_964250825.1 uncultured Acidisphaera sp.
TTAATGGTGCCTCCCGTCCGCGCGGCCGTGCTGGCCGCGCGCGGGGCAGGGCGGCGAACCCGGATGATCGCCGCCGAGTAGGTTCAGTCCGGATCGGGGCCGTTGACGGCGGCGTAGCCGCTGCCGAACGCCCGGTCGCGCTCCTGGAAGGCGTGCTTGACCCCATGCGCGCGCATCGTGTCGCGGAACGCGCGCGCTTTCGGCGCCTGGTGGCCGCGCGCGTCGATCTCCGACGAGATGCGCTGCATGGTGCGCGCGCCCATCAGCTCCAGGCCGAGATTAACCAAGCGCTTGTTGGCCGAGAGCAAGTGCGGATCAACGAGCCCTAGCCTGTCGGCCAGGCGCATCGTTTCGGCTTCCAGCCGATCGGCCGGGACGGCCTTCAGCGCGAGGCCGATTTGCGCCGCGTCCGATCCGGTGAGGCTGTCGCCGGTGAGCAGCAGGCGCTTGGCCCATTGCGGGCCGCAGAGATACAGCCACATGTTCTCGGGCGGCGTGCCGAGGTCGCGCACGGGAGGAAAGCCGATGCGCGCGTCCTCCGCGACCAGCACCATGTCGCACAGCGCGATGATGCCCGTGCCGACCCCAATGCAGGTGCCCTGCACCATCGCGATCACTGGCTTATGCATGTCGAACAGGGTCATGCGGAGCCGCTGGCCCTGCTCGAGCCGCCAGATGTCGTCGTCGATCTCCGTCCGGCCGCGATACTCCGGCCCGCGTCCGGCGGAGTACTCCGATAGGTCGGCGCCGGCGCAGAAATGCGGCCCGGCCCCGCGCAGCACGACGCAGTGCACGGCATCATGCTCGTCGGCCTCCATCAGCGCCGCGGCGAGCTCCTGCTGCAGCTTGAGGCTCAGCGCGTTGCGCCGCTCCGGCCGGTTCAATGTGATGAGCGCGGTGGTGCCGCGCACCTCGTAGGTGATCTGCTCGAACGGCATCGTTTCCTCCCCGGGTGTATTAATCGAAATAGCGCAGCGCCAGCGAGATCCGCCCACCATTCGGGCCGAGCTGGATGGCCGCATCGTCGAAGGTGGGGGGACCGAAGCGGAACGGGGCGTCGTTGGAGAAGCCGAGGCCTTCCTCCGGGATGCCGAGCAGGCTGCGGTCGATCTTCTTGTTGTCGTTCTCGTCGTGATACGCTTGCGCGGCGTAGACGCCGGGCGGCACGTCCGTTATTCGCACCGTGACCGCGCCGGCGACGGCGGGAACGCTGGCGCGCCAGGGGCACCTAGTGCTGAGGAACTGCTCCTTCGGGCAAAGCTGGGCGCGCACGTGGCCGTGGTCGTTGCGGATATTGGTGACGGTGATGTCGAGGTCCGCCGCCCGCGCGACGCCCGAGGCCAGCAGGCCGGCGAGCGCCGTCACCACGCGCTTCAAGGGATCACGCCGTCGGAGCAGATCGTTCCGCCACCCATAAATGCCGTAAATGCTCGGCAGGGGCCGCCACGCGAACGTGAGCGCAGACAAGCATGCAGGTTGCCGGCGATCTGTCCGTGATTGGCGGTGTTGCCCACCATCGCGACCGGCGCGAAGCCGTCGAATTCGTGGCGGCCCTCCCGGCCTTCAGCCCACTTGAAGAAATCTTTGCGGGTCATGCGCCGCGTGCGGAGGGCGATGTTCATGGCGCGAGCGTAGCATGCACCGCTACTGGGCGGGATAGGTGCGGCCCCGCCAGGTCGCCGGACGGCCGCGGGCGGCGCGGAACAGGGCGGACCACTGGATCACGAGAAGGGCGGCGATGCCGAACGGGTGCAGCAGCGCGCTTACCAACGGCTGACGGAACCGCCACGCGAGCAGGAAACGCAGCCCGATGCTGCAGGCGGCGGCGAGCCCGTCGGTGCGGCTAGGCGACGCCGCGAGCAACACGAACGGCAGGATGTGGCCCGCGCCGAGGATCGCCGTCCAGACCGGCAGCGCGAGGGGCTTGGCCATGCCTTCCGTCGCGTTCTTGCCGAGGCCTTCCCAGACGGCGGCCGTGCTGTCGTACATGCGGCACGAGGCCAGCCGGGACGCGTCGAACAGGCCGGTCATGATCCCCGCTTGCCGGAACGCGCGCGGCAAGGTGATCCCGTCATGCAACGAGGCACGGATCGCCCCGTGCCCGCCGGCCCGCTCGTAAGCCCCTCGCCAGGCCGCCATCAGCTGGCCGCATCCCGCGCCGAGCGATGGGGCCGAGAGCAGGCGCATGGCCGGCATCGGCAGGTAGCCGAGCAGCAAGAAATGGATCAAAGGCAACAGCAGGCGCTCGGACCAACCGCGCACGATTTCGCGCGGAAAGCCACTCGCCAGGCCGACGTCGTTGGCCGCCATGAAGCCCGCGACGCGCGATATCGCGTCGGGTGCGATGCGCACGTCGGCGTCGATGAACACCAGCAATTCGTGCCGGGCGAGGCGGGCGAGGGCGGCGCAGGCGTGCTGCTTGCCGGACCAGCCGGGCGCCAAGGGCGGGGCGGGCGCGACGCGGAGGCGTGCATCGGCCACGCCTTCGAGGATGGCGCGCGTCCGGTCGGTCGAGTGGTCGTCGAGCACGATCAGCTCGAGTGCGACGTCCTCGCTCGCGAGGACGGCCGCGAGGCAGGGGCCGATGTTGGTCTCCTCGTTGCGCGCCGGGATCAGCACGGAAACTGCGGGGCATCCCGGATGGCGTGGCGGCGCGCGGTATGCCAGGAAATTGAGAAGCGCCAAGCCGAGCGGACAAGCCGCCATCACCAACCCGACCAGCGCCAGCGTGGTCACCGCCGCGCGGCTTCATGGCTTGGGTCGAAGCGGCGTCCGGCGAGCAACGCGCGCGCGCGTCGGCCCCAATCGTAGACCCCGCCGACCCCCACCGTGCCGCTATGAAGCGTGATAAACGACGCCGGATCGCGGCGGCGCGCATCGGCGGCGAGCGCATCCATGCTGGTTTCCAGCGCGCGGGCGAGCGCGTCCGTCAGGGCGGCGACATCGCGCACGCCGTTGGTCGCGACCGGCGAACCGAAGCGCGCCAGGGCTTCGGGCTTGCGCTCGTTCCAGAACGGGTATTCGAGGGCGAGCGGCAGCACCGCGGCTTCC
>CAXUIE010000177.1:0-5897 GCA_964250825.1 uncultured Acidisphaera sp.
CGCAATCTGGTGCGGGTTCTGCAATTGCTGCTCCATCACCTCATCGGCCGCTTCCTGGCGCACGCGCGCCACGGCGAAGCCGCGTTCGGTGCGCCGGTCGACATCACCCACCTTGCCGCGAAATAGGATGCGGGCGTGGCGGTAGTGCGTCTGCGGAAACAACTCCAGCAGCGCCGCGAACGGATCGGCGTGCTTCTCGCGGGCCTCGCGGATGACCGCGCCGATGCGCAGGCACAGGCTCATCGTGCCCGGCACCGCGGCAACGCGCGCGGTGCTCCCGTCCATCGCGTAGGACGCGATCGAGGTCTGCCCGCCCATGCGAATTGTCACCGCGCGCGCAAGCCGCTCGACCATCCGGTTGTCGCTCGCCTCCACGACCACGGTGTCGCCGTGCTCGTTGGCGATCGCCATGGGCGAGGCCGACACGCCATGCACGCCGAACGTGATCATCTGCAGCTCGGGAAACGCGCGGCCCATCCCGTCCGCGTCGATCACCGGCACGCCGAGCCGCGCCCCGATGACGAGCGGCAGGGTCGAGTTCACCCCGCCGGCCTCGAACGGGATGATGCCGGTCGCCTCCCGGCCAAGCTGCCGCTCCAGCCGGCGCACCGCGGCAACCGGCTCCATCCCGCCGAACAGCTTCTCGATCAGCACGGTCGGCGCGCCCATGTTGCCGGCGGCGATTAGGAACGCGTCGTCCGGCACCTCGTCGAGCGGCATCAGCGGGACCCCGCCGCATTCGTCAAGCGCCTGCTGCGCCAGCAAACGGCCGAGATACGGGTCGCCGCCGCCGCCGGTGCCGAGAAAGGCCGCGCCCCGCGCCAAATCCGCCAACACCCCGCTCGTGACGCGCATCAAACGCGCGCCGCCAATTGCTGGATCGGTTGGAACGGCTCGGCCATGCCGAAGCCCACCGGCCCGAACACCGCCAGCGCTTCGGGCGTGCGCATGATCGGCGGCACGGCGACCGCCATCACCGTCACCCGCTGGCCGTAGCGCAGCATCTCCGTGGTGATCGGCTCCGCCGTCGCGCTGTCCAGCACGCAGATCAGGTCGGGCACGATGGCGCGCAGCTTGCCGTCCTCCCGCGCGACGAGGTTCTCGTTCTGAAACTGCAACTCCAAGCGTGAGCCGGCGTCGAGGCTGGCGATGGTGGTGCGCCCCAGCGCGAAGCCGTTGCGCGTTTCGCGTTGCAGGTCGACGATCTTTCCCCTGAACAGGATGGTGCCGAACGAGTAGGGCGTCTGCGGCAACAGCGTCAGCAAAGCCTCGAACGGGTCGCGATGCGCCTCGCGCGCCTGGCGTATCGCGCGGCCGATGCGCAGTGCGAGGGTCAACGTGCCGGGGATCGCCGTGCGGCGCGCGTCCGCCCCGCTCATCGCGTACTCGGCGATATAGGCGCAGCCGCCCATCGCGATGGCGACGCCGCGCGCGACCCACTCCATCGCCGCGTTGTCGCGCGTCTCGATCAAGGTCTGGTCGCCGTTCTCGTTGGTGATCACCATCGGCGTGCCGGACACGCCGTAGACGGAAAACGTCTCCATCTGCAGCTCGGGAAATGCGCGGCCCATGCCGTCCGCGTCGACCACCGGCAGCCCGAGCCGTGCCGCGACCACCAGCGGGATCGTCGAATTGATGCCGCCGATCTCGATCGGCATCGTCGCCGTCGCCCGCCGACCGAGGTGCTGCTCCAAGCGGCGGAGCGAGCGGATCGCCTCGTCGCCCGCCGGCAGCTTCTCCACCAGCACGGTCGGCGCGCCCATCATCGCGGTCGGGATCACCAGCGCGTCGTCGGCCAGGCTGTCGAGCGGAATGATCTCGACCGGGCGACCCTCACGCATGGCCGCCTGCGCCATCAATCGGCCGACATAAGGGTCGCCGCCGCCACCGGTGCCGAGGAAGGCCGCACCCCGGCAAAGGTCGGCGAGGTCGAGCTCGTCGAGGGTCAAGCCGCACCTCGCAGCACGAGATCGCCCACCGCCTTGACGCGAATGCGGACGGCGCTGCTCGGCAGATAGGCGAGCGGCACCTCCTCGATATCGACCACCTCGATGCTGCCGGGCAGCGCACCGGCCGCCGTCGCGCGCTCGGTCGCCTCGCGCGTCGCTTCCGCCAACGCTTCGGCGCGGCTCACATCCTGCAGCGAGAACACCCGATCGGTTTCACCGCCGACCTGCGCGATCGCGGCACCGATCGCATTCGCCACACCCGCCTGCTCCGGCCGCAGCACGGCGGACGCGGACGGCAAATCGCGCCGCACCAGGATGGCACCGCCGCCGACCAGTATCACCGGCAACGACGCCGCGCTGGTCTTCATCCGGTCCACGCTTTCGTCGACCATGCGATGACAGGTGTCGAGCGCCGTCTCGATCAAGCGCGGATCGAGCGTGGCCACGCGGCGCCGGTCGCCGATGTCGGCATGACCGGCGGCGACGACAACGTCCGTCGTGGTCAGCGTGTCGCCGCCGAACACCAGCGCGCGGCTGGTGATCTCGTAGCCCACCGAGTCGGGGCCGATCCGCGCGCCGCCGTCGCGCACGATGCTGCCGCCGCCGAGGCCGAAGGAGAGCACGTCCGGCATGCGGAAATTGGTGCGCACGCCGCCGATATCGACGGTGAGCGATGACTCGCGCGGGAACCCGTTGGTCAGCATCCCGACGTCGGATGTGGTGCCGCCGATATCCACCACCATCGCATCGCGCAGGCCCGAGATCAGCGCGGCACCCCGCATCGAGTTGGTCGGGCCGGACGCGAAGGTGAGCACCGGGTAGCGCTCCACCTGCTCCGCCGCCATCAAGGTCCCATCGTTCTGGCTGATGAAGAACGGCGCGGTGATCGAAAGCCGACGCAGCGCCTCGCGGAACGAGGTGACCACCTGCCGCGCCAGGTCGGCCAGGCAGGCATTCATGATCGCCGCGTTCTCTCGCTCCAGGAAGCCGACGCGGCCGATCTCGTGCGACAGCGTGATCGCGACATCCGGTGCCGCGTCGCGCAGAATCTCGGCGGCGCGCCGCTCCATCGACGCGTCCACCGGCGAGAACACCGAGGTGATCGCCGCCGAGCGCAGGCCCTTGCCGCGGATGTCGGCGGCCGCCGCGCGCACGGCCGCTTCGTCGAGCGGCGCGATCGCGCGCCCGTCGAACTCGCAGCCGCCCGCCAGCATGTAGGTGTGGCCGCCGAGTGTGGCGCGCAGATCGGGCGGCCAGTCGATGAACGGCGGCAGCGCGGCCGTGGCCGGCAACGCCAGCCGCAGCACGGCGACCTCGAGCAGCCGGCGACGCTCCACGACGGCGTTGGTGAAATGCGTCGTGCCGATCATCACCGCCTGGATCTGCGACGGCGGCACCGCCGCGTCGCGCAGCACCGCCTCCAGCACCGCGACGATGCCGCCGCTCACGTCGGCGGTGGTGGGCATCTTGCGGGACGCCAGCACATTGAGGCCGTCCAGCAGCACCGCGTCCGTGTTGGTGCCGCCGACATCGATCCCGACCCTCATGCCGAACGTCCCTTGCTGCTCCGCATCAAAAGCCTGGCTGCGCGAACGGCGTGCGGCGTGACGGCAGCGCGATCATCAGCAGCCAGTACGCGACACCCGCGGCGAGCAGCGAATTGATGGAGGGCACGCCCAGATGAACGAAGTAGCCGGTGAGAAATCCGAGCAGCCAAGCGACCAGCGCCGCCACGTTCCAGGCCTCCACCGTGGCCGGCAGTCGCCCCGAACGCCGCGCTTCCTCCAGCTCCTGGCGCGAGCGCCGCAGCGCGAAATAGTCCACGATCATGATGCCGGCGACCGGCGGCGTCGCCACGCCCAGGATGATGAGGAAGCCGACGAAGCTGTCGAGGATGCCGAGCATCGACAGCACCGACCCGAGCAGCCCGACGATCAGGGTCACCACCGCGCGATTGGCGTGCCGTCCGGTGGCGGTCTGCACCAGGTTCACGATGCCAAGCGCGGCCGAGTACAAGTTCCAGTCGTTGATCTTCAACGTGGCCGCGATCAGCACCACGGTGCCCACGGTGCTGGTGGTCGAGGTGACGATCTGCACGACATCCGAACTGCCCACCGCGTGGGCGAGCAGCACGCCGATCAGCCCGATCAGGTACTCGCCGATCGTCATGCCCACCACGGTCTGCTTGACCACGTCGGCGGCCGATCGATTGAAGCGGGTCATGTCCGGCGTGATCACGGCGCCGACGATGAAGCCGCCCGCGACCAAGGTGGTTCCCTCGCCGAGCGTCAGGACCGGGCCGGGCGGTGGCGAAGCAATGAGCGCGGCGAGCGAGTGTTGCTGCAACGCGCTGAGGATCGACCAGCCGGCGAGCAACAGGAACGCGGGAACCGTCACGTAGGCGGTCCAGGCCATCGACAGGAAGCCGAAGATCACGATCAATGTCACCGCCATCCCGCAGATCAGCGACCAGGCGGCGAGCGGAAGTCCGCCGATCAACGAGGCAAGCCCTTTCGCGAACAGGGCGTTCTGCACGCCGAACCAGCCGATCAGGCTGATGGCGATCACCAAGGACAGCAGCATGGCACCATAGCGGCCAAACCCCGCCCAGCGGGCGAGCACCGACGTGCTCAGGCCTTCGCGCTGCCCGGCGATGCCGATGATGATGGAAACGACCTCGAGGATCGCCGAGCCCAGGGTCAGCGCCCAGAACGCCGACCAGAACGTCATGCCGAAGCCGAGCGCCGCGCCGAGCAGGAACTGCGACAGGCAGGAAAGCTGGCCGAAGCGTTGCACGGCGACGCTGAACCACGCGTAGCGGGCCGATTGCGGCACGCGCGACAGCGCGTAATCGTCGAGGGTCGTATCCAAGTCAGGAGCGGTCGAGGCAGACATCCGCAACTCCCCGGGACGTGGCCGTCACAAGCTGGGCAGGGCGATCAAAGAGAACGCGCCAAAAACACGAGCAAACGCCGTGCCAACCGCGTTGTCCGTAGCCGGCGCATCGATGGTCCACCAGGCTCGCGTCTGCGGTCGAATACGTCGTTACGGATGCAAGCTATGTAATGGCCTTCGTGACAAATGCCCAAGGCGTTCGGAGTCAGGTTTCTCCCTTGCCCGGCCGAGCAGTGCGTTCGCGGTAATCCCCGAACGCCGCGTCGCGCTGGCTGAGCAGCTCCCGCACGCTGCCGCCGTCGCGCTTGAACTGCGCGCGGTACTCGAGGCTCGCCTTGGTGGTGAAAGCCAGCGCCTGCATCTCGGTGCCCGAACGGATCGCGGCGCGCAGGCCCATGATCTCCATCGCGCGATGCACGCTGCGCTTGTTGATCTGCTGCAATTCCGTGGGCACCAGCGCCACGCGCTCGGCGATCGCCAGCACCTCGGCCTCCAGGCGCTCGGGAGCGAACGCCCGGTTCGCCCAACCGTCGGCCGCCGCTTCCTCCCCGCTGATCGCATCGCCGGTGAGATACATCTCCATCGCCCGGCGCATCCCCATCATCCAGGGATGGAACTGGTTGTCGGGCGGGCTCATCAGCCGGGTGGGCGGATAGCCGATCTTGGCGTCGGCGGCGACGTACACGAGGTCGCAGCAGGTCGCGAGCTCGCTGCCGCCGGCGAGGCAATAGCCATGCACCTGCGCGATCACCGGCTTGCCCAGATCCCAGATCCGCAGCCAGCCGTCGACCACATGGCGCGGCCACTGCCCGGCACCCGTCGGCGTGTAATATGGCTGGTCCTCCGCGTTGTTCGCGGAAAGGTCGTAGCCGGCGGAAAAGCTCGGCCCGGCGCCGCGCAAGATGCTGAGCTTGACGGCGGGGTCGCGGTCGGCCTGCTCCAGCGCCCCGAGGATCGCGCCGCGCAGCGCGTTGTTGAGCGCGTTGCGCTTCTCGGGCCGGTTCATCGTCAGCCGGCGCTCGCCGGGGAGCGGTTCGTCGGTCAGCAGCACGT
>CAXUIE010000177.1:5907-7095 GCA_964250825.1 uncultured Acidisphaera sp.
CCACGATCAGCGGCGGGAACATGGACGACAAGGCGCTGGTCGCGGGCACGACCCGCTCGCCCAGCTTGCGGCCGACCTCGTCGACAGCGACCAGGGTGTGGCTGCGCGTGTGCGCATCCCCCCCGATGACAATCTCGCTCATGCCCGTCCTCCTCCCGTCGGAATGTCCTTGAACGGCATCCCCTTGTCGGCCCGCATGTCGGCGGGCAGCTTCAGCACGCGCTCGGCGATTGTGTTGCGCAGGATCTCGTCCGTCCCGCCCGCGATGCGCATGGCCGGCGCGTAGATCAGCGCTTCCTCGAAAATGCCGGCGAGCGGCATCTCGGTGCCGTCCATCACGCCCGCCGCGCCGAGCAGCTCCAAGCCGTAGGAGGTGATCTCCTGCAGCTTGCTCGCACTCACCAGCTTGCCGATGGACGCCTCCGGCCCCGGAACCTCGCCCTTGGACAGCGCCGTCATCGTGCGGAACTTGGTGAACCGCAGCCCCTGCGCCTTGACGTAGAAATCCGCGAGCCTTTCCTGCACGCCGGCGTCGTCGAGCGCCGGGCCGCCTTCAAGCTCGAGATCGCGCGCGATCGCCCAAAGCTCGTCGAAATCGGGGCCGGGATTCTCCGCCGTGGCGTAGCGCTCGCTCATCAGCAAGCTAATCGCCACCTTCCAACCGCCGCCCACGGGGCCGAGCCGCTGACTGTCGGGGATGCGCACGTCGTTGAAGAACACTTCGTTGAAGTGCGACGCGCCCGACATCTGCTTGATCGGCCGCATCTCGATCCCGGGCGTCCTGGCGCTGAGAAAGAAGAACGTCAGCCCCTCGTGCTTCGGGCGGTCGAAATCGCTGCGCGCGATCAGCACGCCCCAATCCGACTTGTGCGCCATCGACGTCCAGATCTTTTGCCCGTTCACCACCCACGCGTCGCCGTCCCGCTCCACCCGCGTGCGCAGCGCGCCGAGGTCGGAGCCGCCGGCGGGCTCGGAGAAGAACTGGCACCACACCTCGTCGCCGCGCAGCGCGGGCACGGCGTAGCGGTCGCGCTGCGCTTGCGTGCCCCAGCGGCAGATCGTCGGGATGCACATGCCGAGCCCCAAACCGAACATGCCGGTGAGCACCTTGTACTTGGCTTCCTCCTGGCCGTAGATCACCTGCTGGATCGGCGAGCCGCCTTGCCCACCCCACTCGACGGGCCAGGT
>CAXUIE010000178.1:0-7036 GCA_964250825.1 uncultured Acidisphaera sp.
CCTCCATATCGTCCACAACGTGGACGACCCTTGCGAGCCCGGCGATCGCCGCCGTTTCGTTCATAGCGTGTCCAAGCTCCTAACCAGCGCCAATCCCTCTCGCGACACAGACGACCTCACGAGAACGTCTTTCAGCACCTGCATCTCTCGGCTCCTAATGCGCCGCCAAACGTCGGTTTGCCCGGAGAACTCCGCAAGCACCAAGACCTGAACCAGTCCGTTGGCCTGAATGTTAAGAACCCTCCCGACCCCGATGAAGCGCTCGAAACCCCTCTCCTGAACATCCGTGAGTAATTCGCTCCTGTAGATCGAGACCAGCATGTCGATCCCGAAGAGGGGAGCAGGGTCGAGAACAAGGATAATCGGAGCGTTTACCGAGCCATCCTCTAAACTTGATGTCGTCGCCGCAATTAACCGCGGCGGGCGGTCCTGTGATTGGGCCAGCCGCCTGGCCACCGCCAACATATCCACGAAGACACAGGCCAGAATCACCAAAAACGTGCCAGCAGGCGCAAGCCACTTCCATCCGACAGTTAGGACCGCACCAGGAAAATAGAAGAAGGCTCCAATCGCTAGAACAACGGCTACGCCGGTCAGGACTGGGCCGTAGACTGCCTTGAACGACCGCCATAGGTCGGCCCAGAACCCATCCATGACGTGTCAGGGACGTCGGCCTTACTCGCCTATTGCCGGTTGCGGCTGATCCATCGGCGCGGGCTGCGCGTCAAAGCGGTCGCGGCGCTCGCCCCGGCCCGGCTTGGACCCGACCTGGTCGGTGATGTCGGCCCCAGTCGCCTGATCGACGACGCGCATGGAGAGCTTGACCTTGCCACGCTCGTCGAAGCCGATCACCTTCACCTTCACCTGGTCGCCCGTGTTGACCACGTCCGTGGTTTTGGCGACACGTCCCTGCGCCAGCTCGCTGATGTGGACCAAGCCGTCGCGCGAGCCCAGGAAGTTCACGAACGCGCCGAAATCGGCCGTCTTGACCACCTTGCCGTTGTAGATCACGCCGATCTCGGGCTCGGCCACGATGCCGCGGATCCAATCGATCGCCGCCTGCGCGCGGTCCTGCTCGGTCGCGGCGATCTTGATGGTGCCGTCGTCGTTGATGTCGATCTTGCAGCCGGTCTGCTCCACGATCTCGCGAATCACCTTGCCGCCGGTGCCAATCACCTCGCGGATCTTCTCCTTGGGCACGTTCATCACCGTGATGCGGGGTGCCGTCGCCGCGACGTCGCCGCGCGCGCCGGTGATGGCGCGCGCCATCTCGCCCAGGATGTGGATGCGGCCTTCGCGCGCCTGATCGAGGGCAATGCGCATGATCTCGGGCGTGATGGACGTGATCTTGATGTCCATCTGCAGGCTGGTGACCCCCTGCTCGGTGCCGGCGACCTTGAAGTCCATGTCGCCGAGATGGTCCTCGTCGCCGAGGATGTCGGACAGCACGGCGAAGCCCCGGTCCTCCTTGATGAGCCCCATCGCGATGCCCGCCACGGGCCGCTTCAGCGGCACGCCGGCGTCCATCAGCGCGAGCGACGTGCCGCACACGGTCGCCATCGACGAGGAGCCGTTGCTTTCGGTGATCTCGCTGACCACCCGCAGAGTGTAGGGAAACTTATCCTTGGCGGGCAGCACGGGGTGGACGGCCCGCCAGGCGAGCTTGCCGTGGCCGATCTCGCGCCGGCCAGGCGAGCCCATCCGCCCGGCCTCGCCGACCGAGTAGGGCGGGAAATTGTAGTGGAGCATGAAATGCTCTCGGTACTCGCCTTCCAGGGCGTCGATCACCTGCTCGTCTTGGCCGGTGCCGAGGGTCGCGACCGCGAGCGCCTGGGTTTCGCCGCGGGTGAACAGCGCCGAGCCGTGCGCCCGCGGCAGCACGCCCACCTCGGCGACGATCGGCCGCACGGTGCGGGTGTCGCGCCCGTCGATGCGAAGGCCCGTATCCAGGATGGCGTTGCGGACGATCTCGGCTTCCAGATCCTTGAACAAGGCTTTCGCCTTCTCGGCCTCGACGCCCTCGGCGGCCAACGCGGCGAGCGCCTCCCGCTTCGCCGCGTCCACCTTTTCGTGCCGGGCCATCTTGTGGCTTTCCTTGTAGGCCTCGGCGAGCGGCGCGCGCGCGAGCGCCTCCACGCGGGCGCCCGCCGCCTGCTGCTCCTCCGACGGCTCCGATAGCGGCCACGGGTCCTTGGCCGCCCGCTCGGCCAGCTCGATGATCGCCTGGATCACCGGCTGGAACGCTTGGTGCCCGAACGTCACCGCGCCCAGCATCACCTGCTCGGTGAGTTCATCGGCCTCGCTTTCCACCATGAGCACGCCGTCGGTCGTGCCGGCCACCACCAAATCGAGTTCGGGGTTCTCCAGCTGCTTGGCCGTCGGATTGAGGATGTATTCGCCCCCGGCGTAGCCGACGCGGGCGGCGCCGACCGGCCCGAAGAACGGGATGCCGGATAGGGTGAGCGCCGCCGAGCACCCGATCATGGCCACCACGTCGGGGTCATTCTCGAGATCATGGCTCAACACGGTCGCCACGACCTGGATCTCGTTGCGGAACCCTTCCGGGAACAGCGGCCGGATCGGCCGGTCGATCAAGCGGCTGACCAGGATCTCCTTCTCGGACGGGCGCCCCTCGCGCTTGAAGAAGCCGCCCGGAATCTTGCCGGCGGCGAACGCCTTTTCCTGGTAGTTGACGGTGAGCGGGAAGAAGTCCTGCCCGGGCTTGGTCGACCGGACGCCAACGGCGGTGCAAAGCACGATCGTGTCGCCGTAGCTTGCAAGCACGGCGCCGTCCGCCTGACGGGCGATCTTTCCGGTTTCCAGCACGAGCTTGCGCCCGCCCCAGTCGAGTTCCTTGCGGTAAAAATCGAACATTCAGTCTTCCTTCGGGATGCGCGCGCCCCGAGCGGATGAACGGTCCGGCGATCCGTGACACTGGTCGGGCACGGCGTCTCGGGCTGCATGGACGGGGCTGCGATCGATGCAGCCACGGGCCATGTGGCCGGAGAGGCCGTCGTACTCCCAAACCGTTGTCGGACCGACGGTCGTCGCTCCGCCGCGGTCGCGAAGTTCGGGGGCGCGGCGCCCCCGAGGCGTCGCGCACGCCACCATGGCGCGGGCGGTTTCCAATTTGGTCATATAGGGAGGCGAGCCGGCGGGGACAGGACTAGCGCCGCAGGTTCAGCCGCCCGATCAGGGCGGTGTAGCGGCTGTTGTCCTTGGCTTTGAGGTAATCGAGCAAGCGGCGGCGTCGGCCGACCAACATCAACAAGCCGCGCCGCGAGTGGAAATCCTTGGCGTGGGTCTTGAGGTGCTCGGTGAGGTTGGCGATGCGCTCGGACAGCAGGGCCACCTGCACTTCCGGGCTGCCGGTATCGGCCGCCTTGGTCGCATACTCGGAAACCAGCGCCGTGCGGCGCTCCGCGGTGATCGACATCAGCGAAAACTCCGGTCTCGGGTGGATGGGCGCGCGCGGCTCAGAGAAGCCGTTCGGGCTTGAGCCAGCCGTCTTGCAGCCGGCACAGCCCGATCACGCGGCTCCCCGCCATGGCGCGCGCCAATCCACCATCGGGATCGGCCGCCCGGGGAATGCGGCCCATCAGCGCGACCAGGCTGATGGCCTGGCCGCGCGAAAGGCCGAAGGCCTCCGCCTCGGTCAGGGCCAGCGCCGGGATGTCGGCCAGCGCGGTCGCGACCGGAAGCAGGAGGTCCGGGGAAGCGCGGCCGGTATCCTCCCCTCCGGCCAGTTTGTCCAGCGGGATCGCTTCGCCTTCCGCGAACGGCCCGACCCGCAGCCGGCGCAGGGCGGCGATGTGGCCGAGCGTGCCGCAGGCGATCGCCAGGTCGCGGGCGAGGCTGCGCATGTAGACGCCCTTGCCCGATTGCACCTCGAAGATCGCGCTGTGGGCGTCGGTGCGCTCGACGAGTTCGAACCGGTCCACCCTGGCCGGACGCGGTTCCAGCGCGGGCGGGCGGCCCTCGCGCGCCATGTCGTAGGCCCGCTCGCCGGCGACCTTGATCGCCGAGAAAGCGGGGGGCACCTGCATGATGGCACCCCGGAAGACAGGGAGCGCCGCCTCGATCGACGCGTCCTCAGGCCGCATGCCGGAGGTCGCCGTCACCGTCCCATCGGCGTCGTCGGTGTCGCGCGCTTCGCCGAAGCGAAGGGTGAACCGGTACACCTTCGCCCCGTCCATCACGTAGGGCACGGTCTTGGTGGCCGCCCCGAATGCGATCGGCAGCACTCCGGTCGCCAGCGGATCGAGCGTTCCGCCATGCCCTGCCTTCTGCGCGCCGAACGCCCGCCGGACGCGGTTTACCACATCGGTGCTGGTCAGCCCTGGTGGTTTGTCGATAATAAGCCACCCATCGAGCGGGCGGCCGCGGCGGCGGCGCATGGGGCTGCGGCCTTTGTTAATGCCCGAAACTACGGAGTGAGAAGCTTTCCCAGCACTGATGCGGCAAGAGCGAGATTGAGCCCCATCATCCGTTAAAGGATCGACAGGTCGGTTTCAACCGTGGAAAATTGATTTTCGCACCCCGCCAACTCCTCCGCCGCTTTCTCCGCTCTATCAGTTGATGAACCTGCGCTGATGAGGGCGTCGCGCAACGCACCCAGTCGGAGCGCAGTCACGTCCCCTTGGTCCTCACTTGAGATCCCGCTCTACTTCCGGTGAGTGCAGCAAGCGGTCGATCTTGGTGGCGTACTCGAGCGCCGTGTCGGGCTGGAACGACAAGTCGGGGGCGAACTTGAGCCGGAGCGCGTGCGCGACGTGCGCCCGGAGGAACGGCGTCGCGCGCCGCAAGGCCGGCAGCAACGCGTCCACGTCTGGCCGACCGAGGCGGGCGACGAAGGCGGTGGCGCGCTTGAGGTCGGGGCCGATCCGCACCTCGGTCACGGTGATCTGCTCGCCGGCGAGGTCCGGGTCGCGGAACTCGGTCCGGGCGAACAAGCCCGACAGGACATGGCGGATCTCCTCGGCGACGCGCAGCTGCCGCTGCGAGGGGCTGGTTTCGGCGGGAGCGTGCTTCTTCATCCCGGCACCATCTCGACTTCATAGCACTCGACCATGTCGCCTTCCTGGAGGTCGTGGAAGTTGGCGAACGACAGGCCGCACTCGTAGCCGCGCGCCACCTCGCGCACATCGTCCTTGAAGCGCTTGAGCTGCGACAGCTCGCCGCTGTGGATCACGACGTTCTCGCGCAGCACGCGCACGCCGGCGCCGCGCTTGACCAACCCCTCGGTGATCATGCAGCCGGCGACCTTGCCGGTCTTGGTGATGTTGAACACCTTCCGCACCTCGGCGTACCCGAGGAACCGCTCGCGCGCCTTCGGGGCGATCTTGCCCTTGACCATCTTCTCGATGTCGTCGGAGACCTCGTAGATGATCGAGTAGTAGCGGATGTCGACGCCGTCGCGGGCGGCGAGCTCGCGCGCCTGGCTCGTGGCGCGCACGTTGAACGCGATCACCAGCGCACTGGAGGCCTTGGCCAGCTGGACGTCGCTTTCGGTGATCTGGCCGACCGCGCTGTGCAGCACGCGCACCCGCACCTCCTCGTGGGCGAGCTTGAGCACGGTGGCTGCGATCGCCTCGGCGCTGCCTTGCACGTCGGCCTTGACGACGACCGCCACCTCCTTCTGCTCGCCGGCGACGATGCGGGCCAGCATCTCGTCGAGCGTGCCGCGCGCCGCGGTCTGGCCGGCCACGACCGTTTCCCGCAGCTTGCGGCCGCGGAACTCGCTGATCTCGCGCGCCCGGCTTTCCGCCTCAACGACGACCAGCGGCTCGCCGGCCGAGGGCACGCCGGTCAGGCCGAGCACTTCCACCGGCGTGGAGGGGGTCGCGAATTTCTTCTGCTGCCCCTTGTCGTCGAGCATGGCGCGCACGCGGCCCCACTCGGCACCCGCCACGATGATATCGCCGGTAAACAACGTGCCCTTCTGCACCAGCACCGTCGCCACCGGGCCGCGGCCACGGTCGAGCCGGCTTTCGATCACCGTGCCCTCGGCCGAGCGCTCCGGGTTGGCCTGGAGGTCGAGGATCTCGGCTTGCAGCAGGATCGCTTCCTCGAGCTTGTCGAGCCCGGTGCGCTTGGTAGCCGACACTTCGACGTCCTGTGTTTCGCCCCCAAGCTTCTCCACCACGATGTCGTAGCTCAGCAGCTCGTTGCGGACGCGGTCGGGGTTGGCGTCCGGCTTGTCCATCTTGTTGATGGCGATGATGATCGGCGCGTTCGCCGCCTTGGCGTGGCGGATCGCCTCCACCGTTTGCGGCATCACCCCGTCGTCGGCGGCGACCACCAGCACCACGATATCCGTGACACTGGCGCCGCGGGCGCGCATGGAGGTGAACGCCTCGTGGCCCGGCGTGTCGATGAAGGTGATCTCTTCCCCGGCTTCCGTGGTCACCTGATAGGCGCCGATGTGCTGGGTGATCCCGCCCGCCTCCCGGGCCGCCACGTCCGTCGTGCGCAGCGCGTCGAGCAGGCTGGTCTTGCCGTGATCGACGTGGCCCATGATGGTCACTACCGGCGGGCGCGGCTCGAGCTCCTCCGCCGTGTCGACCGTTCCCTCGAGCCCGATTTCCACGTCGGCCTCGGACACGCGACGGGCGCGGTGGCCGAACTCCTGAACCACGAGTTCCGCCGTGTCGGCGTCGAGCGACTGCGTGACGGTCGCCATCACGCCGAGCTTCATCAGCGCCTTGATGACATCGGGCGTGCGGGCCGCCATGCGGCTGGCGAGTTCCTGCACCGTGATCGTGTCCGGCAGGATGACGTCGCGCACCACTTTCACCTGGTCGGAGCGCAACAGCTCAAGTTCGGCCTGACGCCGCTCGCGCTCGCGCTGGCGGCGCACGGAAGCCAGGCTGCGGACCTTCTCGTCCTCGCCCTCGATCGCGGCCTGCACGTCGATGCGATCTGCGCGACGACCGCTGTCCGCCCCCTTCTTGGGCAGCACCACGGCCGGCTTGCGCGCCGGCAGCATCAACCCGCCGACACGACGAACCGGCCGCGTTTCCTCGTCCTCCTCGAC
>CAXUIE010000179.1:0-7018 GCA_964250825.1 uncultured Acidisphaera sp.
CCCGGCGGGGCGGAGCGTGACCTGGGCGGATGTGCGGGTGGACGAGGCGGACGACGCCTATCGTTTCCGGCGGGAGATGGAGCGAGCCTTCGCGGTTGACGCCACCTGACCCGTCCGCCAGCCTCGCAAGCCGGCAACCGTCGGGAGCGGACATGAGCAGCGAATACAACGTCGGCGATCTGGTCGCCGAGTTCCTTTCCGCTTGCGGCATCCCGACGGCCGTCGGGGTCGTGTCGATCCACAACATCCCCATGCTGGACGGCATCGGCCGGCGCAACGCCGTGCGCTTCGTGATGGCGCGCGGCGAACTGGGCGGCGGCCACATGGCGGACGGCTACGCCCGCGTCACCGGCAAGCTCGGCGCATTTTTCAGCAGCACCGGGCCGGGAGCCGCCAACGCAGTCGGCAGCATCATCGAGGCGCGGTTTGCGAGCACGCCGTTGCTGCATCTGACGGGCCACACCGCGACCAAGTTCGCCGACCGCGGCGTGGGCACCGTCCATGATCCGTACGAGCAGCTCGACATGCTGGCCTCGGTGTCCAAGACCGCTTATCGCATCCGCTCGGCCGACCAAGCGCTCGGCGTTCTGACGCGCGCCGTCGTCGATGCGCTGACACCCCCAACGGGGCCGGTCAGCGTGGAAATCCCGATCGACGTGCAGCGCACGCCCATCGCGCGCCCAACGGAGCTTGATGGCTTCTCGCTGCCGCTTGCACCTCCCCTGGCGCCGTCGGAGGCCGCGATGGACGAGCTCGCCGCGCGGGTGGCTCGCAGCAAGCGGCCGATGCTCTGGCTCGGCGCGGGGGCGAGGCACGCGGGAAGCGCCGCCGCGCAGCTGCTCGACATGGGTTGGGGCATGGTGACGAGCCTTCAAGGGCGCGGCAGCGTGCCCGAGGACCACCCGCTCAACCTCGGTGGTTTCAACGGCAACGGCCAGCCACGCGTCGAGGAACTCTACCGAAAGGCCGATCTCCTCCTGGTGGTCGGCTCGCGCTTGCGCGGCCAGGAAACCGCCGAGTTCGCCATCAAGTTTCCCAACGAATTGCTGCAAATCGACGCCGACCCGCTTGCTGCCGGCCGCACCTACCCGATCAAGTTCTTCGTTTGCGCCGACGCCAGGCTCGCGCTGGAAGGTTTGGCGACGCGCTTGGAGGGCCGCATGGCGGTCGACCGGGCGTTCACCGACGAGGTGCGCGCGCTCAAGCAGCAGGTGCGGGCGGAGTATGTCGACAGCCTCGGCCCGTACGGCAGTTTCGCCGGTCAACTGCGCAAGGTGATGCCGCGCGACGCGCTCTGGGTGCGCGACGTGACGATCAGCAACACCACCTGGGGGCACCGGCTGTTCCCGGTCTACGGGCCGGAAACCAACGTGTACCCGGTTGGGGCGGGCATCGGACAAGGATTGCAGCTCGGCATCGGCGCGGCACTCGGTGCCAACGGCCGCAAGGTCGTGGTGATGACCGGCGACGGCGGCTTCTTTCTCAACGTGGGCGAGCTGTGGACCGCGGTGCAGGAGAAGCTCGACATGGTTATCATCGTGATGAATGACCGTGGCTATGGCGTCATCAAGCACATCCAGAACGCGCTGTATGGCGGTCGCAATTACTTCGCCGACCTGTTGGGGCCGGATCTCGGCGAGCTTGCCAAGGTCGCGGGCGTGCCATTCTGGCGGGTGCGGGAAGCCGACGGGTTCGGCGCGGCCGTGGAGCAGGCTCTCGCGACTTCCGGTCCGACCCTGGTCGAGGTCGACATGAAGGCGATCGGCGAGATCCCGCCCTATTTCCCGTTCAACAGGCCGCAACCCGTCCAGGCCCGGGCCTAAATGGGCGTGGCCCGCTGGGCGGCGATCCTGCTGCTCGCTTATTTGCTGGGCGAGGACGCCGCCGCGTCCCGTGGCGGACGGTGGCCGGCGGCATCGCATTGCCGGTGATGCTGGCGCTGCTGCTGCTCGGCGTGCCGGCGACGACGCGCGCCCTGGCGCTGGTCAACGACGCGGCACTCGCGTTGAAGGCGACCGACGCGGCACCGGGTTCGTGCTCGGCTATCTCGCTGGCGACGCCGACCAGCGGCGCGGTGGCGGGGCTGATCGGGTGATGAGTTCTCTACTGCTCGTCCCGGCGAAAGCCGGGACGACGAAACAACGGATTTAAGGGGGCGAGCGATGGACTGGACCAAGCGGCGGCAGCGTTTCCGGGCGATCCTGAATGGTGACAAATGCCATCACCCCGCCTCCGTGTTCGATCCGCTGTCCGCGCGCATCGCCGAAGATCTCGGCTTCGAGGTCGGCATGTTCGCCGGTTCCACCGCATCGCTGACCGTGCTCGGCGCGCCGGACTTGATCCTGCTCACCTTGAGCGAGTTCGCCGGGCAAGCCTACCGGATCAACAGCGCGATGGAGATCCCGCTGCTCGTCGACGCTGACCACGGCTACGGCAACGCGCTCAACGTGATGCGCACGGTGCGGGAACTGGAAACCGCCGGGGTCGCTGCGCTCACGATCGAGGACACGGTCCTGCCCCGGCCATACGGCCCGCAGAACCAAGGCCTGACTTCCATCGAGGAGGGGGTCGGCAAGATGCGCGCGGCCCTCGCCGCAAGGCAGGACCCGAACCTGGCCATCGTCGGCCGCACGATCGCGATGGGGCTGACGAGCACCGAGGACGCCGTCGCGCGCGCCCGCGCCTACGCGGCGACGGGGGTGGATGCGTTCTTTTTCGTCGGCATCGCCGACACCGCACAGCTCGAAGCCGCTGCCGCCGCGATCGACATTCCCATCATCATCGGCGGCGGCGCGGGCGATCTCGCCGACCGCGAGTACCTCGCCAGCCGAAAGGTTCGGGTCGCCTTGCAAGGCCACCAGCCGATCATGGCCGCCGCCAAGGCGGTGCACGACACAATGAAGGCGCTCCGCGACGGCACGCCGCCCAGCCAGCTCAAGGGCGTGCCGGACGCGGCGTTCATGGGAAGGGCGATTCGAAGCGCCCGTTATGATGAATGGACAAATACCTTCCTGAGCGGCTGACCCGCCGACTTCCAAGCTGACTGTGACTGTTACAGCAAGCCGGCTCGCCCCGGCCCGGAAGCGAACCGGGGATCGCGGCCGTTGCAGATCGAAACCGCCCTAATGGCCGCGTGGCGCGAAACTCTCACGCGCTTTCGTCCAGGCCTGCCCAGGTCTTCTCCTGCCCAGGTCTTCTCCCGCTGGGACATCGCGTTTCCGTTGACCCGAGAATGACCGAATCGCGTTCGGGGTCATTTGGGTCCTTTCTGCTAATCGGGTATCGTCAAAGTCCAATGGCGTAGGCAAGAGCAAAATCAATGTCAGGAATAGGGCTGGACCTCGTTATCCGGGGCGGAACGGTGGTGGACGGCACCGGACGGCCGGCGTTCGAGGCGGATGTGGGCGTCGCCGCCGGCCGCATCGCCGAGATCGGCTCCATTGCCGCCAGCGGCGCCGAGGAGATCGACGCGAAGGGCAAGATCGTGACACCGGGCTTCGTCGACATCCACACGCACTATGACGGTCAGGCCGTGTGGGACCCGCATCTCGCCCCTTCGTCCTGGCATGGCGTCACGACCGTCGTGATGGGCAATTGCGGCGTCGGGTTCGCGCCTTGCAAAGCGGCCGACCGCGAGAAGCTGGTCGAGCTGATGGAAGGGGTGGAGGACATCCCCGGCGCCGTGATGCACGAGGGGCTGTCCTGGGAATGGGAAAGCTTCGCCGAATACCTCGACGCGCTCGACCGGCGCGCCCGCGACGTCGATGTGTGCGCCCTGCTGCCGCACGCCGCGGTCCGGGTGTTCGTGATGGGCGACCGCGCCGTCAGGCTCGAGAACGCCAACCAGGGCGACATCGCCCAGATGCGCGAGATCGCCGCCGAGGCGATGCGCGCCGGGGCGTTCGGCTTCTCGACCTCGCGCACCACCAGCCACAAGAGCCTGCACGGCGACTACACGCCCACGCTCCGCGCCCAGGAGGAGGAGCTGTCCGGCATCGCGCTCGGCCTGCGCGACGCCGGCACTGGCTTCATCGAGATGGTGTCGGAATGGACGCAGCCTTCGGCTCAAGATGAGTTCGCGATGTTCCGCCGGGTGGTGGAGCGTTCGGGCCGGCCGGCGGTGTTCTCGCTCGCCCAGCGCAACAGCCAGCCCGATTCCTGGAAGGAACTGATGGGCTACGCCGACCGGGCGATCGCCGACGGCGTCTCCATTCGCCCGGTCGTGCCGCCGCGCGGCATCGGCATCCTGCTCGGCCTCGAGGGTAGCCAGAACCCGTTCTCCGGCACGCCCACCTACAAGGCGCTCGCCCACCTGCCCGTAGCCGAGCGCGCCCGCCACATGGCCGACCCCGCGATCCGGGGGCAGATCCTGTCGGACGATCCCAAGACCGGCAGCACCTTCCCGCTGTTCCATCGGTTGTCGTTCGCGCACATGTTCCGCTTCGGCAACCCGCCGAATTACGAGCCGCGGCCCGAGGACAGCATCGAAGCCATCGCCGCGCGCGAAGGCCGCACGCCGCAGGAGGTCGCGTACGACATGCTGCTGGAGGACGAGGGGCGCGGGCTGATCTACACGCCGATCGCCAACTTCGCGAACTACAGCATCGAGGCCTCCGCCGAGATGCTCGCCAACCGCAACGCCATCATGGGCCTCGGCGACGGCGGCGCGCATGTCGGCTTCATCCTCGACGCCGGCTACCCGACCTGGCTCATCACGCACTGGAACAAGAAGCGGGGGCGCTTCGACCTGCCGGAAACCATCCGCCGCCTCACCTCCGATACGGCGGGGGCGGCCGGCCTGTCCGATCGCGGCGTGATCGCGCGCGGCAAGAAGGCCGACCTCAACGTCCTCGACTACGACCGGATCGATTTCGGCCGGCCCTATGTCGTGCACGACCTGCCCGCCGGCGGAAAGCGGCTGATGCAGAAGGCGCACGGCTATGTCGCGACCGTCGTCTCAGGGCAAGTGACGTTCCGCGACGGCGAGGCGACCGGCGCCCTGCCCGGCAAGCTCGCGCGCGGTCAGCGGGAAGCGGAATAGCACGACGCGCCGTTAAGCAGCGCGGCGCGCTTTCAGCGTCGCGCGGAGAGTGGGACGGCGTTTGGATCGTCGTCGGCGGCGCGGTGGCGGAGATCTTGTTCTCCTCGTTTGAGCGCGCGCCGCCCCTTGTCCCCGGTCGGACATTTGCGCAGGCTCCTCCGCTGGGGAGAACTTCATGCGCGAGCGGCCCCGCTTGCCCGACTGGGGCGTCCTTGTCGTCGGCCTCGGCACCATGGTGGTGCCGCTCGCCTCAGCCGTGAACGTCGCCTTTCCGGCGATCACCCACGCGTTCGGACTGTCGCTCGAACAGATCCGATGGGTGGTTATCGTCTACATGCTCGCCCAGGCGAGCTTGATGCTGTTGTTCGGCCGCATCGGCGACATGGTGGGCTACCGGCGCGTCTTCCTGGCCGGCTCGGCGGTCAGCGCCGCCGCCATGGCGTTGTGCGCGGCCGCGCCGAGCTACGGATGGTTGCTGGTGGGCCGTGTCGTCCAGGGGATTGGCGCTGGCCTGGTGCTGAGCTGCGGCCCGGCGCTGGCGACCAGTGTGCGGCCGGAGGCGATGCGGGCGCGCGTGCTCGGCCTTTACACCATGCTGTACAGCCTTGGTTTCGCGCTTGGCCCGGTCATCGCGGGGCTGCTGGTCGCCGGGTTTGGCTGGCCGGCGGTGTTCTGGTTCCGCTTGCCGGTGACGCTGGCCGCCTTCGTCCTTACCTGGGCGCTTCCCATTTCGCCGCCTCACGCGACCGGGCAGCGGTTCGACGCGGCGGGGGCCGGATTGCTGGTGGGCGGGATCACGCTCGCCGTGCTGGCGATCGACCGGCTGCAGCAGGCTGCCGCGAGCCAGGGTTGGTCCGCGGTGGCCGGGGTTGCGGCGGCCGCCGCCCTCCTGCTGTTCGCGCGGCAGGAGAAGCGCGCGACGCAGCCCATCCTTGATCCCGCGTTCTTCGGCATTCCCGGCTTTGCCCGCATCAACGTCGTGGCGGTGCTCGTCAACCTGGCGTGTTTTGCCGTTCTGCTGCTGTTGCCTTTCTATCTGGCGCGGGTAACCGGGTCGGGGCCGCTCGCGATCGGGCTCGTTCTCGCCTGCTCGGCCGTGGGGATGGTCCTGGCGTCTCCGCTCGCGGGTATGCTGGCCGAACGCGCCGGCCCGTCACGCTTGGCTTGGGTTGGCTGCGGCTTGATGGCCGGGGGTTTGGCGGCGGTCGCAGCCGCTCCACCGCTCGTGCTGCTGATCGCTGCGTTGTTGATCCAGGGTTTTGGTCAGGGCCTGTTTCAGGTCGCGTTTCTCGACACGGTGACGGCGGCCCTGCCTTCCACGGCGCGCGGGGTGGCCGGGAGTTTCGGGATGCTGACCCGCACGGTGGGCGTCGTGCTCGGCGCGTCGCTGCTGGCGCTCGCTTATCGCCTCCTGGTCGGCGCGACCGGGGCGTTGCTACCCGCCTTGCAGGGCGTGTTCGCCATCAGCGCGGCTATTCCGGCGGTTTGCACGATCGCGCTCTGGAGCCGCGACGGCCGGCGTTAGGCGGCCCGCAAGCATCTCGTCGAGGGATAGGGGCATTGCGGCCGCACCGGCAGCCCCGGCTGGGCCAGTCGGGGTGCTCGGTCGTTCAGCCGGTCGCCCGCCGCGACGCGCCGCCGCCGCAGCGCCGCCTGCTGCTCGCGCGTTGCCGTAGGGATCGCTCACGCTCAACCTGTCGCTCCGCCGCCGCTCACTCAGCGTAGATCATCTTCCGCGTCATGCCGCCATCGACCACGAACTCGGCGCCGGTGACGAAGCCGGCGTCCGGCCCGAGCAGGAACGCGACCATCGCCGCCACGTCCGCGACCTGCCCGACGCGCCCCCCCGGGTGCTGCGCGTGATCCTCGGGCCGCCGCGCTTCGCCGCGCGTGTCGATCCAGCCGGGGCTCACGCAGTTGGCCCGCACGTCGGGGCCGAGGCTGACCGCGAGCGCGTGCGTGAGCGCCACCAGCCCT
>CAXUIE010000180.1:0-4371 GCA_964250825.1 uncultured Acidisphaera sp.
CCGCCTGGGCCACCCTGACCGAAGCCGGCCACGCGGCGCATCCCGGCAACACCCTGTTCCGGGTGCCGCGCCGTCTCGATTTCCAGCATCTCGTTCCGGTCGAGACCATCGAGCGCGACGGGGTGACGATGCTGCGGCTGCCCGAGCACGATTGGCGCCCGCGCGACGGCTTCAGGCTCACGGACGAGGGGATGACCGAGCAGCAGGCGCTCGATCAGATGAACTACTGCATCTGGTGCCACACGCAGGGCAAGGATTCCTGCAGCAAGGGCCTGCGCGACCGCAAGACCGGCGCGTTCCAGAAGTCGCCGTTCGGCGTGACCTTGGCGGGCTGCCCACTCGACGAGAAGATCAGCGAGATGCACGTGCTGCGCGCCGCGGGGCACGTGCTCGGCGCGTTCGCCACCATCGCCGTCGACAACCCGATGATGGCGGCGACCGGTCACCGCATCTGCAACGACTGCATGAAGGCCTGCGTGTTCCAGAAGCAGGAGCCGGTCGACATCCCGCAGGCGGAAACCTCCATCCTGCGCGAGGTGCTGGCGCTGCCCTGGGGCTTCGAGATCTACGCGCTGCTGACGCGCTGGAACCCGCTCGACATCCGCCGCCCGCTGCCGCGCCCGCCGAGCGGGCGCAATGTGCTGATCGTGGGGCTCGGCCCGGCGGGGTTCACGCTTGCCCACCATCTGATGAATGACGGCCATACCGTCGTCGCCATCGACGGGCTCAAGATCGAGCCGCTCGGCATCGATCCGCACGAGCCGATGCGCGACGCCGGCGCGCTGTTCGAGAACCTCGACGACCGGGTAATGGCCGGGTTCGGCGGCGTCGCCGAGTACGGCATCACCGTCCGCTGGAACAAGAACTACCTAAAGCTGGTGCGCTTGCTGCTGGAGCGCCGGCGCGACTTCGCGATGTTCGGCGGCATCCGCTTCGGCGGCGGCGGCACCGTGTCGCTGGACGACGCCTGGGCGATGGGGTTCGACCACGTCGCCCTCTGCATGGGGGCCGGCCGGCCCACCGTGATAGACATTCCGAACGGGTTGGCGCGCGGCGTGCGGCAAGCGTCCGACTTCCTGATGGCGCTGCAGCTCACGGGAGCGGCGAAGCGCTCGTCGATCGCCAACCTGCAGGTGCGCCTGCCGGTGGTGGTGATCGGCGGCGGCCTAACGGCGATCGACACCGCCACCGAGAGCCTCGCCTATTATGTGCGCCAGGTGGAAAAGTTCGCCGACCGCTACCGGGTGCTCGTGTCCGAGCGCGGCGAGCGGGCGGTGCGGGCCGGCTGGAGCGAGGAGGAGGCGGAGATCGCCGCCGCGTTCCTGGCGCACGCCGAGGCGATCCGTGGTGAACGCGAGGCGGCGGAGCGCGAGGGCAGGGCACCCCTGTTCGCGCCGTTGCTGGAATCCTGGGGCGGGGCCACGATCGCCTACCGCCGCAAGCTGACGGACGCGCCTTCCTACACCTTGAATCACGAGGAGGTGGCCAAGGCGATGGAGGAGGGCGTTCGTTTCGCCGAGGGCTTGGCGCCGCTCGCGGTGGAGGTGGACCGCTTCGGCCACGCCGCCGCCGTGCGCTTGTCGCGCGCGGACGGCTCGGAGGCGGCGCTGCCGGCCCGCGCGATCCTCGTCGCGGCGGGGACGCAGCCCAACACGGTGCTCGCGCGCGAGGATGGCCGCATCCGCCTCGACGGGCGCTACTTCCAGGCGATCGACGAGGACGGCGCCCTGGTGACGCCCGAGCGGGCAGTCAGCAAGCCGCGGCGCGCCGAGGTGCTGATGCACCGCGCCGAGAACGGTCGCCTGATCAGCTTCTTCGGCGATCTCCATCCGAGCTTCTTCGGCAACGTGGTCAAGGCGATGGGCAGCGCCAAGCGCGGCTACCCCGTGCTGTCGCGGGCACTCGCCGCATTGGGCGCGAGCGACAAGCGAAGCGAGGATCTGATCGCCCGCTGCCGCGACGAGTTGACCGCGCGCGTCCATGCGGTGAACCGGCTGACCCCCACCATCATCGAGGTCGTGCTGCGCGCCCCGGCCGCGGCCCGCGCGTTCCGCCCCGGCCAGTTCTATCGCTTGCAGAACTACGAGATGCACGCCGCCCGCCTCGACGAGCCCGGCATCGGCCCCACGCTGCTGTCAATGGAGGGGCTGGCGATGACCGGCGCCTGGACCGACCCCCCCGCGGGCCTTGTGTCGGTGATCGCGCTCGAGATGGGCGGCAGCTCCGACCTGTGCGCCACCTTGCGCCCCGGCGAGCCGGTGGTGCTGATGGGTCCGACCGGCACGCCGACCGACATCCACCCGAACACGACCGTCGCCCTGGTCGGCGGCGGACTCGGCAACGCGGTGCTGTTCAGCATCGGCGCGGCACTCCGGGCCGCCGGCTCGCGCGTGCTTTACTTCGCCGGCTACAAGGCGATGCGCGACCGCTACAAGGTGGACGAGATCGAGCGCGCCGCCGACGTGATCGTGTGGTGCTCCGACGAGGCGCCCGGCTTTCAGCCGAGCCGCCCGCAGGACCGCGCCTTTGTCGGCAACATCGTCCAGGCGATGGCCGCCTACGGCAGCGGTCGGCTCGGCGAGCAGGCCGTGCCGTTGCGCGACGCCGAGCACGTCATCGCCATCGGCTCGCACCGGATGATGCAGGCGGTCGGCGCCGCGCGGCACGGTGTTCTTGCCCCGTTCCTCAAGCCAGGGCACAGCGCGATCGGGTCGATCAACTCGCCGATGCAGTGCATGATGAAGGAGGTGTGCGCCCAATGCCTCCAGCCCCAGGTCGACCCCGCGACCGGCGCGCGAACCGTGGTGTTCTCCTGCTTCAACCAGGACCAGGCGCTCGACCGGGTGGATTTCGACACCCTGCACGAGCGGCTTCAGCAGAACGGCGTGCAGGAGAAGCTCGGGGCGCAGTGGATCGACCGCGCTCTCCGCAAACTCGAAGCACGCCCGGCGCTCGCGGCGGAGTAGTGTCGGCAGACGCGGTTACTTTATCTTCCGCAAGCATCGTAGTCGAGAAAACTTGCTTTGGGCGCCTGGAGCGGGCCATCTTGCGCGGGCAAGAACATGCTCGCAACGCAGGAGGCCCACCCATGCGGTTCTTCGGTCATTCGACGTTCGCGCTCGCCGTCGCTGTCACCCTCGGCGGCGGGCCGGCCCGCGCCCCCCCATGCCAAGCCGAAAACTTGACCTGCCCGACCACGATGCCGGCTGGCGGATACTGCGAATGCTCGTCGCGCGGCGCCACGCATAGCGGCACGGTGGTCGAAAAAGCAACGTCGCATAAGCGGCAGGATGCGACCGCCGGCGGGTGCGGCGCGCACCCGGACGCGCCGGGCTGCCGCTGAGGCCTGAGATCTAGGGCGAGGGTCGATTGAGCCGCTCTGGGCGGGCGCACGCCTAAATTTGGCTGTTCATCGCCGCGATAATGCGAATCGCTCGGCGGCCTCCGCGCGCATCTGCGGATGCGTGAACACGTAGAGTTCTCCGCGCGGATCGCGGCGAGGACGCGCGCCGCGACGTCCGACGCAACAAGGCCGGACGATGAGAGTTCGGCGAGCTGAGCGGCGAGAACGCCGGCCGGGCTGGCGGGGTCGGGCGCGCGCCCCGGACCGTACCGCTCCGGGCGGTTGCGCCCGCTTGCGCTGATGCGAGTGCGCACGAAGCCCGGACAAAGCAATGTCACGCCGATGCCGAAGGGTGCAAGCTGCAGCGCCAATCCCTCCGACATGGCAACCACCGCGAACTTGCTCGCGGCATACGGGCTGAACCCGAGCCCGCTCACCATTCCGGCCATGGACGCGGTATTGACGATGTGACCGCCTTCGCATGGGCGCGTATGTGCGGCAGAAGCTGCGGATGCCATGCAGGACACCCATGAGATTGACATCGACCACCCATCGCCAGGTGTCGAGCTGGATGTCGTCGATGCCGCTGCCGCCGCCCACGCCCGCATTGTTGCAAACCACGTGAACGTTCCCGAACGCCGAGAACGGTGCCTCGGCCGCGCGCTCGACGCTGGCGGGATCGGCAACGTCGCAGGTGACGCCGCGCACATCTGGCCCCACGGGGCGAAGGCTCTCGACCGCGGCTGAGAGCGCGGCCGACTCGATGTCGGCGAGCATCACCGCATGCCGGCTGCCGCGAAGGCCCGCCCGAGCGCGAACCGGATGCCGCTTGCCCCGCCTGTGACGAATGCCGTCTTGCCGGCGAGCTCCCGCATGTGTCCTCGCCTAGCTTTCGCGCGTGTGGCAGACCGCTTCGAGATTGTGGCCGTTCAAGTCAATGACGAACGCGGCGTAGTAGTCGGGATCGTATTCGACCCGTAGCCCGGGCGCGCCGTTGTCCTTGGCCCCCGCCTTGAGAGCCGCCGCGT
>CAXUIE010000180.1:4381-7017 GCA_964250825.1 uncultured Acidisphaera sp.
GGAACGCCCGCACTTGCGCGTGCTTGGGTGCGGTGAAGGCGAGGTGGATGCGTCCGGGCGGGGTGCCGTAGCTGCCGAACCAGAACTGCGGGCGTTCGCGGCCCATCATGGCCCACCCGTCGCCCTCCTTGAGCACCTTGATGCCCAACGGGGCGAGCACGCTCGTGTAGAATGCGCGGCTGCGGGCGAAGTCGGCGACGGCGAAGCCGAGGTGGTCGAGCATGGCAGGCCCCCTTCACACCCTGAATGCACGCGGCCATCCCGCGCGGACAAGCATTGTCGGCCACGCCGCGCCGGCCGCAAAGTCCTGCGCTATGATCGGCTCGCGTCTTGGCCGCCTCCGAGTCGGGGTGACACACTACGCTTCCCGCAATGGGTAGGTGCCGCATGACCCTGGACGAAGCGCTTCGCGACCTCGGCGCTACCGGCAACACTTTGCCCGCGGACGCGATGCGATGGTCGCTCGACCATTGGGACGAGGCCGGCCCCCGCTTCGTCGCCCTCCTCGCGGCCTACGCGCACAAGCAGGACCGCTCCGAACGAACCGAGCGCGCGCTGTTCCCCGTCATCCACCTCCTGGGCGAGAAGCGCGAAGCCGCCGCGTTCGGCCCGCTGTGCCGGCTGCTGCTCGACGGGGAGGCTTCCGACCTGATCCTTGGCGATGCGATCACCACGACATTGCCTAAGATTCTCATCAGCACCTTCGACGGCGACCTCGCCGCGCTCACGGCCGTCGTCGAGGCCCCCGAGGCGGACGACTTCGCCCGGTATGGCTCCCTGCTCGCGACGGCCTATCTTGGTCGCGTGGGCCGCTTGCCGGAGCAGGAGATGCGCGCCCGCCTGGAGCGCTGGCTGGCCGAGTTGCAGCCACGGGGCGAGCACTTGATTTGGGCGAGCTGGGTGCTGGCCGTCGCCTATCTCGGCTATGACGATTTGGCCGAGGCGGCGGAGGAACTGATACGGCGCGGCTTCGTCGCTCCCGATTACATGGGCGCGGAACATTTCCGGGACGAACTCGCCCGCACTTTGAACGATCCGGATCACATGGCCGGCTTCGCGCACGAGGACATCGCCCCGTTCGGGGAAGCGATCACCGAGCTTGCCGCGTGGCAGTGGTCCTCCGGCGAGCAGACGCCCGACTTCGCCGATCACGAGCTCCAGCAGCCCATCACCAACCCGTTGCGTAATGTCGGCCGCAACGACCCTTGCCCGTGCGGCAGCGGCAAGAAGTTTAAGAAATGCTGTCTGGTGTGAGCGGGACACGAAGAACTGAGTGACGGCGCCGCTCATGACCGCATGTTTCGTCCAGCGAAACTTAAATCGCGGTTCGCTCTGGCGCCGGATGCTCGATCATACATGGTGGGCGCGTGACAGCTCCGCGCCTCGGCCCCGAAGTCGACGCAACGCCTCGCCCGCTCCCGGCGCGCGTGGCGATCTCCGGACAATAAATGGCGGCGCAACACGATCCGATGGCCTGGGCGGTGCGACCGGTCAGCGCCGGCGCCGCCTCAGGCTGGCTCACCCTGATGGACGTGCAGGCGGGCCACGTGGCGATCGAGCTCGGCCATGTGTGGTTCTCGCCCCGGATGCAGCGCACCCGTGTCGCGACCGAGGCGATGTTCCTCCTGCTGCGGCTGGCGGCCGACGAGCTCGGCTACCGGCGGCTTGTGTGGAAATGCAACGCGCTGAACGCGCCATCGCGCCGGGCGGCCGAACGGCTGGGCTCCACCTAGAGGGAACATTGCGGGCGCAGATGATGGTCAAGGGACGCCGACGGGATTCCGCTTACTACAGCATCCTCGATGACGAGTGGCCCCGCTGCCGCGACGCCCTCGTGGGCTGGCTTCTTCCCTCCAACTTCGCGCCCGACGGCGCCGCCCGGGCCGGCCTGGCGGAGTTGCGGCGTTGAGCGGGCTCGACCAGCTGCTCGCCGGCTATCATCGTTTTCGCGCGACCGGATGGCCGGAGCGGCGTGGCGTGTTCGAGGCTCTGGCCGCCGATGGGCAGCATCCGCGCGCGCTCGTCCTCGCCTGCATCGATAGCCGGGTGGACCCGGCGATGATCTTCGACGCCGGGCCGGGCGAGCTGCTGATCGTGCGCAACGTCGCCAATCTGGCGCCGCCCTACGCGCCCGACGCCGCCTATCACGGCACCAGCGCGGCGCTCGAGTTCGGCGTGCGGGTGCTGCGGGTGCCCAACCTCGTCGTGCTCGGGCACGGCCAGTGCGGCGGCGTTCAGGCGTTGCTGGGAGGCGCGCCCGAGGCCGCTCGGGATTTCGTCGCTCCCTGGATGGCGATGGCCGCGCCGGCAAGGCAGCGCGCCCTCGCCTGCGACACGCTTGAAGCGCGGCAACGGTGCTGCGAGCACGAGGTGGTCAAGCTTTCGCTCGCCAACCTCCTGACGTTTCCCTGGATCGCCGAGCGCGTCGCTGCGGGCGATCTGGCGCTGCATGGCGCATGGTTCGCGATCCACTCGGGCGAGCTCACGTTGCTGCGGCCCGATGGCGCGTTCGCTCCCGCCTGAAAGCCGCCATCGTCAGCCTTCGCGGGCGATCGCCAGGGCGGCCAGCGCCGGGGGGCGGCCGGCGGCACCGCGCCGGGGGGGGGGCTGCCACCCCGGGGGTGGGGGGGCGCTGG
>CAXUIE010000181.1:0-7015 GCA_964250825.1 uncultured Acidisphaera sp.
CCGGCCGACCGGTGCGCCGCGTTGTTCCGACGCTTGGCAGCCGGGCCGCTCGCGGGCGCGGTTCCCGCGATCTTCGCCGGACCGGGCGAGGCGGAGCGGGTGGGCGCATCGGACCTGCTGGCCGCGTTGCCTGGCGCGATCGATCTTGTCGGCCGCCTCAGCCTGCCCGAGGCCGCCGCCGCCATCCAGCGCTGCGCGCTCTACGTCGGCAACGATTCCGGGCTGATGCACCTCGCCGCGGCGGCGGAAACGCCCACGGTCGGCCTGTGCGGCGCCACCATCGATCGGGCTGCCGAGATGGCTCCGGCGGGCCGGTTCGCCCGATGGGCGCTCGCGGCGGAGCCAAGCATGGAAGCGCTCACAGTCGACGAGGCGCTTGCGGCCTCCGTCGGCGTCCTCACGGAGGCCGGCGGGCGCGCTTGGCATCACGCGCCGGCGGCGTCCGCGACGAAAGCAGTCGAGAGAACGCCATTGTGACCTGCTAGCGCGGTGAACGACGCGATTAGCGGTTCCCGCCAACCCGTGGGGAGTGCTTGGATTTGATTTCCCGCACTGGGGTATTGGCATGTGGGGTGTTGGCATGTCCGCTTGCGCGCTGGCTCTGGTTTTGCTGATCGACGTCTCCGGCTCGGTCTCATCGGACCGCTACGCGCTGCAACATGCGGGCGTGGCGCAGGCGCTTACCGAGGCGCATGTCGAGCACGCCTTACTTAGCCAGGAAGGCGGTATGTCCATGACCGTCATCGAGTGGAGCGACCGGCGACAGACGATCGTGCCCTGGCATATGATCCGCACCGCTGAGGACGTGAGCGCGGTGGCCGAGATGCTGTCCGGGGCGCAGCGGAGCATGACGGGCTCCACGGCGATGGGCGACGCGCTGCACGACGGGCTCACTGCGTTGAACCGGGCGCCGTGCGAGCCGTCCCGCAAGGTGATCGACATCTCGGGCGACGGCCGGAATAACGACGGCAACATGTCTCCCGATGACGTGCGCCTGATCGCGCGGGCGGACAATGTGGTCATCAACGGCCTGCCAATCCGCGGCGACGAGCCGGACGTCGCCGATTACTACCGCGGCCACGTCATCACGGAGGACGGGTTCGTGATCGAAGCCAAGAGCTTCGACGACTTCGCCGTGGCGATCCGGACCAAGCTGCTGACCGAGGTCAGCGAGCTGTCCTCCCTAGAATGAGCGCCGCGATGTTCGCCAACTACCCGAGCTTGCGCGATCGCGTGGTGTTCGTCACGGGAGGCGCTTCCGGCATTGGCGCATCCGAGGTTTCGCACTTCGCGGCCCAGGGCGCGCGGGTGGCCTTCGTGGACGTGGCGGATGCGCCCGCCGAGGCGCTAATGAAGCGCTTGGCCGACGAGGGGCATCCGCCGCCGCTGTTCCTGCATTGCGACCTGACCGACATCTCCGCGCTCAGGCGCGCGATCGCCGAGGCGTCCGATCGTCTTGGGCCGATCACGGTGCTGGTGAACAATGCGGCCCACGACCAGCGGCACCGCTGGGAGGACGTGACCCCCGACTACTGGGACGACCGCATGGCGGTGAACATCCGCCACCAGTTCTTCGCCATCCAGGCGATCGCACCAATGATGCGAGCGGCGGGCGGCGGCTCCATCATCAACTTCGGCTCGATCAGCTGGCATCGCCACCAGGGCGGCATGCCGGCCTACACGACGGCCAAGGCGGCGGTGGAAGGGCTGACGCGCGGCATGGCGAACGACCTCGGCCCGGACGGCATCCGGGTCAACTGCGTCATCCCCGGCTGGATCATGACGCAGCGGCAGATCGAGCTGTGGCTCACGCCGCAAGCCGAGGCGGACCTGATGAAGTCGCAATGCCTGAAAGAGAAGGTGATGCCCGACGACGTGGCCCGCATGGTCCTCTGGCTCGCCGCCGACGACAGCCGGATGTGCACCGCCCAGCTATGGGTGGTGGACGGCGGCTGGATGTAGTCTGGAGGAATGTTTTCCAGCGCGTGAGACGACTCGTGCTCGACCGCTGCGCGGGAGCACCTCATCCGCGAGCCGCGCGCTGCGCCGGACGCGCGTATCATCAGGCAGGCTGCGGGACCCGCTGAACCTTGATCCGGTCGGCCTGTTTTAAAGCTTGCGCCATATCGTAATCGAGCTGGATGCCCGCCCATGCCTCGGGCGTGCTGCCGAACGCCTTGGACAGCCTGATCGCCATTTCGGGCGAAACGCCGCGCCGCTCGTTGACAGCCTGTAGCCTGTAGCCTTCCGGGTGTCAAACTCAGGTGCGCGTCTGGTGTTCGTTCCAGCCGTCCAGTCCCGCCTGTTCGTCAGCGCTGACGCATTCTCAGGCGATCACCCGGTCACCACGCAGCGCCTTGATCTCATCGGCGCTGAACCCTTGCGCGCCGAGCACGTCGTCGGTGTGCGCCCCGCGTTCGGGCGCGCCGCGCGCCTCGCCCGGCGTGCGCGAGAAGCGCGGCGCCGGCCCGGGCTGCTTGACCCCACCGATGTCCACATAAGCGTGGCGCGCGCGGGCGTGCGGGGGGTCCGGGGCTGCGGCGCCGGAGCGCACGGGCGCGAAGCAGATGTCGCTCCCCTCCATGATCGCGCACCACTCGTCGCGCGTCTTGCCCCGGAACACCGCCGCGAGCCGCTCGCGCATCTCGGGCCAGCGCGCCTTGTCCATCTGATCCGGCAGGTCCTGCCCGGCAAGCCCGGTCTTCTCCAGGAGCAGCTTGTAGAATTGCGGCTCGATCGAGCCGATGCAGACGAACTTGTCGTCCTTGGTTTCGTACGTTCCGTAATAGTGCGCGCCGCCATCGACGAAGTTCGCCTCGCGCTCGTTCTGCCACAGGCCGGCCGCGTGCATCCCAACCACGCCGCCGAACAGCGCGGCCGTGCCGTCCACCATCGCCGCGTCCACCACCTGCCCTTGCCCGGAGCGCGACGCCTCGAACAACGCGCACACCATGCCGAACGCGAGCAGCATCCCGCCGCCGCCGAAGTCGCCGACGAGGTTCAACGGCGGCACCGGCTTGTCGCGCGGGCCGATCGCATGGAGCGCGCCGCTCAACGCGATGTAGTTGATGTCGTGACCCGCCGCTCTTGCGAGCGGGCCTTCCTGGCCCCAACCCGTCATCCGGCCATACACGAGCTTGGGGTTGCGCTTCAGCGCGGCGTCCGGGCCGATGCCAAGCCGCTCGGCGACACCGGGACGGAACGGCTCCATCAACCCGTCCGCCCCCTCGGCGAGCCGCAGCACGACCTCGGCCCCCGCTGTCTTCTGCAGATCGACCGCGATGGAGCGGCGCGAGCGGCCGTGCACGTTGGTGCGGGGGTCGGCGTAGCGCCCGGGCGTGTTCGGGTTGACCCGGTCCACCCGGACGATGTCGGCGCCGAGATCGCCCAGCATCATCGCCGCCATCGGCCCAGGCCCGATCCCGGCGACCTCGATCAGCTTCAAGCCCGACAGCGGACCCATCGCGTTCCTCCTCGTTGCATCACCCCTGCCCCTGCCCTGGTCTGCTCTTCGCAGTCCAGGACCGGGAGGCGGTCAGTACCCCATCAGCCCCGCGTACCGCTCGCGATGGAACGCGCTCCCGCCGAACGTCGCCATCGCCACCCGCGCGCGCTTGGTGAAGAAGCCGATGTCGTGCTCGTCGGTCATGCCGATGCCGCCGTGCATCTGCACGCCCTCGTTGCCGACCAGGAAGAACGTGTCGTTCGCCTTGCTCTTGGCGAGGCTGGCGAGCGCGGCCGCGTCGTTGGCACCCTCGTCGAACGCCGACAACCCCGCCAGCACCGCCGAGCGCGTCACCTCAAGCTCGCAGAACATTTGCGCGGCACGGTGCTTCAGCGCCTGAAACGAGCCGATCGGCACGCCGAACTGCTTGCGGTCCTTGAGGTATTGCACCGTTCGCTCAAAGCATTCGAGAGCGCTGCCCAGCATCTCGGCGGCGAGCCCGACGCGCGCCCGGTCGAGCACGGCTTCCAGCACGTCCGCCCCGCCGTCGATCGGGCCGAGCGCCGCCTGGTCCGCCACCTCGACGTTGTCGAACGTGACGATGGCGGCGTTGCGGCTGTCCACCATGATGGTGCGCTGGCGCGTCACACCGGGTGCCGCGCCCGGCACCAGGAACAAGGTGATGCCGCCCTTGTCCGCCACGCCGCCCGCGGTGCGCGCCGCGACGATCAGGGTGTCGGCCACGTGCCCGTCCAGCACGAACGTCTTGCGCCCGGACAGCCGGTAGCCGCCGCCCTGCTTCTTGGCCGTCGTCGCGATCCGCGTCGGTGCGTGGTGCGGCGCCTCCTCAAGGGCGAGCGCCCAGATGGTTTCACCCGCAACGAGGCCGGGCAGATGCGTCGCCTTCTGGTCGGCGCTGCCGGCGAGCGCCAGCGCGGTCGCGCCGAGGAGCGACGTGGACAGCAGCGGCGTGGCGGCGAGGGTGCGCCCGGCCGCCTCCATCACCAAGCCGAGCCCGACCAGCCCGAAGCCCGACCCGCCGTACTCCTCGGGCACGACGAAGCCGGTCCAGCCGAGCTCCGCCATCTCGCGCCACAACGCGCGCGAGAAGCCGTCCGGATCATGCGTGTCGCGGAGCGTGCGCAGCGCCTTGATCGGGCTGCGCTCGGCGAAGAACGAAAGCGCCGTGTCCTGCACCAACCGCGCATCGGAGGAAAGCGTGAGCGTCATGGCCCTAATCCGGCAAGCCAAGCACGCGCTTGGCGATGATGTTGAGCTGGACTTCGGACGTGCCGCCCTCGATCGTGTTGGCCTTGGCGCGCAGCCAGTCCCGCGTGGTGCGGAGGTTGTCCGGCTCGAACCCCTCGCCTTCCCAGCCCAGCATCTCGGTCCCGCCGGCGTCGAGCAGCAGCTCGTAGCGCCGCTTGTTCAGCTCGGTGGCGTAATACTTGAACATGGCCGAAGCCGGCCCCGGCGGCGCGCCCGCCCGCGCCTCCTCCGCCGCGCGCTGCCGCGTGAGCGCGAACGCTTGCGCGTCGATGTTGTAGCGCGCGATCTGCTCGCGCAGCGCGGGATCGCCGATCCCGCCGTCAGCGCGAACGCCGCCGTAGCGCTTGGCCAGCTCCTCCGGCCTGGTCTCCGCCCTCCGTTCGCCGATGCCGCCGATGCCCTTGCGCTCGTGCTCGAGCAGGCGCTTGGCGATGCTCCAGCCCTTGTTCATCTCACCCACCAGATTGCCGGCCGGCACTTGCACGTTCTCGAAGAACGTTTCGCAGAACACCGAATAGCCACTGATCAGCCGGATCGGCTGCGGCCGCACGCCGGGCTGGTCCATGTCGATCAGCAGGAAGCTGATCCCCTCGTGCTTCCTCGCCGTGGGATCGGTGCGCACCAGGCAGAATATCCAGTCGGAGAGATGCGCTCCCGAGGTCCAGATCTTGTGGCCGTTGACCAGGAAGTGCTCGCCTTGCAGCACGGCGCGCGTCGACAGGCTGGCGAGGTCGGACCCCGAGCCCGGCTCGCTGTAGCCCTGGCACCAGCGGATCTCGCCCGAGGCGATCTTGGGCAGGTGCTGGCGCTTCTGCTCCTCGGTGCCGTATTCGAGCAGGGTCGGCCCGAGCATGGAAAAGCCCATGCCTCGGATCGGCGGGCGGCAATCGAGCGCCTGCATCTCCTGGGCGAGCACCTTGGCCTCGGCTTCCGACAGCCCGCCGCCGCCATATTGGGTGGGCCAGGTCGGCGCGGTCCAGCCCCTGGCGGCCATGCGGTCGAGCCAATGCTTGCTGTCGGGGTTCTTGCATCGCTCCTTGGTCCCGCCGCCGACCGCCTCGTCGTCCGGCTGCGCGGTGCGCATCGAAGGCGGGCAGTTGGCCTCAAGCCAGGCGCGCGCCTCGGTGCGGAACGTTTCCAGGTCGGGCATCGAACAACTCCATTTCTTGGCGCGCAGAATACCGCTTTTCGCCGACTCCCCAAACGCCCGGCTAGCGCGGGTCCTTGATGAGGTCGGTGACGACGCGCTCCAGGGTGCCGATGGTGTTGCACACGGTGGCTTGGTGGCAAAATGGCAGGTATTTCAGCATGTCGGAATCGCCCGTGCCCCAGGAGGGGCGGCCTTCCGGGTTGAGCCAGATTACCCGGCCGGCGCGGTCGAAGATGGCCTTCATGAGGTCGGTGCGAGGCTCGGTGCGGTTGCCGCGTGCGTCGCCCAGGATGATGAGGGTGGTCTTGCGGTCGAGGTCGCCCATCGCCAGCGCCTCGAAGTCGGCCAACGAGAGGCCGTAGTTGGTCGAACCGAAGCCGATCGTCGCCAGCACCTCCGTGATCGCCTCCTCGGTTTCCGCCTGCCGCATGATGCCGCTCACCTCCACGAGGTTCGACGAGAACGCGAACGAACGAATGTCCGACATGGCGTCGGACAGGCAGTACAGGAATGTCAGGAGGAAGCGTGAGACGGAGGAGACGGAGCCGCTGACGTCGCAGATCGCCATCACGCGCGGCTTGTCGATTGTTTCGCGCTTCCAGACCGTGCGGAACGGGATGCCGTCGAACGCCATGTTGCGCCGCATCGTCCTGCGGATGTCGAGCACCCCCTTGCGGTCGCGCTTGCGGGTGCGGCCGTAGCGGGACGCGAGCTTGCGCGCGAGGTCGCGCACGAGGGCGCGCATTCGTGCGGCGTCGCGCCGGTCGAGATCGGATAGCCTCGCCGCGCGCAGCACCCGTTCCCGCAACTCGCGCGTCGTGCCGGCGGCGAACAACTCGAGCTGCCGCTCGACGAACGCGCGCGCCTGGCCGATGAGTTCGCCCCGCGCCTGGTCGAGCCGGTCGGCCAGGCCGTGATTCTCCGCCGCGCGCGCCGCCTCGATCTCGCGTTCCAGCGCGCGCAGGCCCATTTGCTCCAGGATGCGCCGCGCGAACAGATTGGTTTGCGTGAACAGGGTGATGTTGGAAACCCCGACCGCCTCGCCCGCGCGCTCCATCGCCGCCGTCAGCGCCGCCTGCTCGTTGCCGAGCACCATGCGCGACAACTCGCCCGCTGCCCCTCCCCCTCCGCCCCCACCCTCCCCGCCCGCC
>CAXUIE010000182.1:0-6500 GCA_964250825.1 uncultured Acidisphaera sp.
CGCGCAGGCGCTCGGGGTACGGCGCCCCGACCAGCCGGGCGGCGGCAACCGCGACACCGCCGGCGGCGCCGCGGAGATAGTCGCGCCATTCGGCAAGCGTCGCGATCTCCGGCTCCGCCTCCATCTCCCGCGCGTCGACCATCGCCAGCAAATCGGCAGGATCGAGCGCCCCCGCCTCGATCGCCTCGCGCAACGGCGTCGCGACCTCGTGACGGCGGTCCGCGCCCTCGACGACCTCGCGCCACCATTGCAGCCGGATCAGCGCCAGCGCGGGCTCGGAGACGACATCGCGGGCGCGGGCGAGTTCATGGTTGAACGCGTAAAGCGCCCAAAGCGCTTGGCGCTTCTCCGGCGGCGCGAACAGCGCGGTAAGGAACCGATCGGGGTCGTGACGGCGAACGAGGCCGGCGAGCGGGTCGGGCATGGTCGGAAGTGAGCCCGCAGTCCGCGGCTGCGCAACCTTGACGCCCCCCGGCCCTTTCCATAGGGATCGGTGGCTCGTTCGGGACATCAAGCCGCTCAACCACGGAGATCGCGCATGGCCTTCGAACTTCCTCCCCTGCCCTATTCCAAGACCGCGCTGGCCGGCAAAGGCATGTGCGAGGAAACCTTGGAGCTACACCACGACAAGCACCACCAGGCGTATGTCACGGCGCTTAACGGCTTCGTCGAGAAGGATCCGCAGCTGCAAGGCAAGTCGCTCGAAGACATCATCCAGCTGTCGCACGGCAAGGAGAACATGGCGCCGGTGTTCAACAACGCCGGGCAGCACTGGAACCACATCGTGTTCTGGCAGGCCATGTCGCCGAACGGCGGCGGCATCCCCGGAGCGCTTGAAAAGAAGATCACGGAAGATCTGGGCGGCGTGCAGCAGTTCAAGGACGCGTTCAAGACGGCCGGCGTCGGCCAGTTCGGCTCTGGCTGGGCGTGGCTGGTGCTGAGCTCGGATGGCAAGCTCAAGGTGACGAAGTCGCCCAACGGCTCCAACCCGCTCGCCACCGGCGAGGGCAAGGTGCTGCTCGGCGTCGACGTGTGGGAGCACAGCTACTATCTGGATTTCCGCAATCGCCGCCCGGACTACCTGCAGAACTGGATGGACAAGATCGCCAACTACGAATACGCCGAGGCGCAGCTCAAGGCGGCTTGAGGACGATCATCGAAGCAGGCGCGACCTCAACTACCCTTATTCGTCATGCCCCGCGCAGGCGTCGGGTCGGGCGCATCCAGGATTTCGGCAACTTTGCCCGACGCAACCTCCTGGATTCCCGCGCGGGAATGACGAGCGTGGCCGGTGGCTTCGTGCCCTGGAGCCAGCTCGGTCGGAAGTCCTAGGACGCCTTTTCCTTTACCGCCTTGATGTCATTCGCGGCCACCGGGCGGAGCACGGTGGTGATCGTATCACGCAGCACGGTGACGCGGAGGTTGGGGGCGATCTCAACCTCCACCTCGCTCACCGGCTTGCCGTCCTTGTCGGGCGGGACGCGCTGGACAGTGCCGAGAATGCCGCCGCCCGTCACCACGCGGTCGCCGCGCTTCAGCGCGCCCAGCATCGCCTTGGTTTCCTTTTGGCGCTGCTGCTGCGGGCGGATCAGCAGGAAATAGAACACCCCGAAGATCAGCAGCAACGGCAGGAACTGCGACGCGCCGCCGAGCATACCGGCGACATCCTGCGCGTAAGCGGGCGTGATGAGCATGGACGTCCTTTTCCGGGGAGCCGGGTTGCCGTGATCCGGGCGGGACCATACTTTCCGCCCCCCTCACGTCAAGTTACGCGGAATTAGCATGGATCAAGCCACGCACGCGCTCCTGGCGCGGATCGCCGACGCGCTGGAGCGGCTGGCGCCCCCCCCGCCGCCGCCGCTCGACCACGGCGCGGCCGCAGCGGTCGTTTGGCCGCCCCGACCCGCCCAGCTCCTGCCGGTTGGGCGCATCTCACGCGTCGATATCGAACTGCTGCAAGGCGTCGAGCGGCAGAAGGCGATCCTGGTCGAGAACACCATGCGCTTCGCCCGCGGCCTGCCCGCCAACAACGCGATGCTTTGGGGCGCGCGCGGCATGGGCAAATCATCGCTGGTGAAGGCGACACACGCGGTCGCCAACGCGCGAATCCCCGGCAGCCTCGTGCTGATCGAGATCCACCGCGAGGACATCCGCACTTTGCCCGAGTTGTTGAACCTGCTGCGAGGCCAGGACCAGCGCTGCCTGATCCTGTGCGACGACCTGTCGTTCGAGCGCGAGGACTCGGACTACAAGGCGCTGAAATCAGTGCTCGACGGCGGCATCGAGGGGCGGCCCGACAACGTGCTGTTCTACGCCACCTCCAACCGGCGCCATCTGATCCCGCGCGACATGATCGAGAACGAGCGCTCGACGGCTATCAACCCTTCGGAAGCGACGGAAGAAAAAGTGTCGTTGTCCGACCGCTTCGGATTGTGGATCGGATTCCACAACTGCGATCAGCCGACCTATTTCGCGATGATCGAAGCCTATGCGCGGGCTTCGGCGCTGCCGATCGGGGTCGACGCGCTGCGCGCGGAGGCGAATGAGTGGTCGGTTACGCGAGGCGCGCGTTCGGGCCGCGTAGCATGGCAGTTCATCCAGGAACTGGCGGGGCGGCTGGGCGCGGCTGGCGACAGCGCTTCGCCCTGACCGCACATAATGACAAGCCGAACTATTTCTTGCGCCCGGTCGGGAAAACGTCGGCGCCCTTGGAAACGGTGTAGACCAGCGGGCCGGTCGGCTTATTGAGCGGGGTTGGCTTAGGGTCGGCTTGCCGCGGTTCGGTACGTTCGGGCGGGGCGGAACGGCGGCGATCCGGCTTCGGAGCGAGGCGCGCGGTCATGATCCCACCTTGACCAGCAAACCGATCTTGTCGGTGACAAATATAACTGTGGTGGCGGCAAGCGCCCAAAGCAAGCTCCGAACGAGGTGCGACGACGCCAGGGCGCGAAACATGTAGCGCCGCTGATTCAACAGTCGATTGGTTGGCGTCACCATCTCGTATGATTCGAGCAGGAGTTGCCGCAAATCATCCGACGTACGTGTGTCGATTTGCGCGTGATCCAGCCCGCGCGCCTCGTAGTAGTCGTGGAGCTGGCCGAGGCGCTCGCGGAAGGCTGCTTCCGGCCCGATGCGGCGGTAGTTGCGGCGCGCGATGGCGCGGCCGAGCCAGAACAGCACCGCTCCGGCTTCGAACAAGGAAAGTACCAGCAGGACCGAGGCCACCACGAACGGCCATTTCGGCGCGGCTTGCTGCCATCGCGGCAGGCGGCCAGCGCCGTAGGCGATCGCGCCGATCACCAGGCCGAGCGCGCTGCCGAAGAACGGCAGGGTGCGATGCACGTCCTCCTCGGCGCCGATCTCGTGGCGATAGAACTCGGCGTAGGTCGCGAGCAACAAATCCTGCGCGCGCCCCCAGAGCGCCGCCGCCTCGACCGGACGGTCGCTCATGGAGCGACGGGAGCCGCGATCCGTCCGAGCCCGCCCATGTAGGGGCGCAGCGCCTCGGGGACGAGGATGGAGCCGTCCGCCTGTTGGCCGTTCTCCATGACCGCGATCAGCGCCCGCCCGACCGCCACGCCCGAGCCGTTCAAGGTGTGGACATAGCCGACGCCCTTGCCGTCGGCGGCGCGAAAGCGGGCGTTCATCCGCCGAGCCTGGAAGTCCCGACAGTTGGAACACGAGCTGATCTCCCGCCAGGCGCCCTGGCCAGGAAGCCAGACCTCGAGATCGAAGGTGCGGGCAGAGGCGAAACCGACGTCGCCGGCGCAGAGTGCGACCCGTCGGAACGGCAGCCCGAGTCGCCCCAGCACCGTCTCGGCGCAGGCTGTCATGCGTTCGTGCTCGGCGGCACTCGCGTCCGGGTGCGTGATCGAGACCAGCTCGACCTTGCGGAACTGGTGCTGGCGAATCATGCCCCGCGTGTCGCGCCCGGCGGCTCCCGCTTCGCTACGAAAACAGTCTGACAACGCGGCAAGCCGGATCGGCAGCTCCTTCTCGGGCAGGATTTCGCCGGCGACGGTGTTGGTGAGCGGCACCTCCGCGGTTGGGACGAGCCAGCGCCCGTCGGTGGTCTGGAACAAGTCCTGCTCGAACTTGGGCAGGTTGCCGGTGCCGTAGGCGGCCGTGCTGTTCACCAGCAGCGGCACCGCTGTCTCGGCGTAGCCGTGCTCTGTCGTGTGCAGGTCGATCATGAACTGCCCGAGCGCCCGTTCGAGACGGGCGAGCGGGCCACGCAGCACGGTGAAGCGCGACCCCGACAGCTTGGCGGCGATGGCGAAGTCCATCATGCCGAGCGCCTCGCCCAGTTCGAAGTGCTGGCGCGCGTCGAACGCGAAGTCACGCGCGCCGCCCTGCTCGGCGAGGACGACGTTGGCGCTCTCGTCGGCGCCGTCCGGTACTGCGCCATCGAGCAGGTTCGGCAGGCCTTCCAGGACGAGCCGCACCTCGCCGTCCAGCAGCTCCGCCCGCCTCTCCAGCCGCTCGGTTTCGGCCCGCAAGGCGCTTGCCTCGGCTTCCAGCGCCGACGTGTCGCGGCCGGCGCGGCGACCCGTCGCCACCTCCTTCGAGAGCGCGTTCCGCCGCGCTTGCAGCTCCTGCAGCGATGTAAGCGCCCCGCGTCGCTCGGCGTCGTTCGCCATCAGGTCGGGTGTCACCGGCGGGAAGCCGCGCCGGGCCAGCGCCGCGTCGAACGCGGCGGGGTCGGCGCGGATGGCGCGGATGTCGTGCATCGGTCAGCTCTCGGCCGGCTTGGGCTCGACCCAGCGCGAGCTCAGGATGGAGATTTCGTAGAGCACGATTAGCGGCAGGGCGAGGCCGCATTGGGTGAGCACGTCGGGCGGGGCGAGGACCGCCGCCACGATGAACATGCCGACATACGCGTAGCGCCGATACCGCTTGAGGCCCTTGGAGGACACGATGCCGACCTTGGCGAGCAGGGTGAGCAGCACGGGCAGCTCGAAGGCGATGCCGAAGGCAAAGATCAGCTTCATCACAAGGTCAAGGTACTCGCTGACCTTGGCCTCGAGCTGGATCGGCAGGCCCCCGGCGCCCGTCGGTGTTTCGAAGCTGAGGAAGAATTTCCAGGCGACCGGGAAAACAAAATAGTAGGCCAGCGCCGCGCCGAGCACGAACAGGAACGGTGTGGCCACCAGGAACGGCAGCATCGCCCGCTTCTCGCTCCGGTACAACCCCGGTGCGACGAACAACCAAACCTGGGAAGCGATGATCGGGAACGAGATGAACGCCGCCCCGAACATCGCCACCTTGAGGTAGGTGAAGAACGCCTCGGTCAGCGCGGTGAAGATCAGCCGGCGGTCGGTGCCGGTCTGGTGCTGGAGGATGTTGGCGAGCGGCTGGGCGAGGAAGGAATAGATCTGCCTGGAGAAATAGTAGCTGCCGATGAAGGCGATGACGAACGTGACGAGCGACCAGACTAGCCGGGCGCGCAGCTCCACCAGGTGCTGCAGCAACGGCATCGGGGGGTCGTTGATCGGATCGTTCTCGTCGCGGGGCACGGTGGTCCTGTTCTCGTCGCCAATGCTCGTCGCACGCGGCTAGGCCCGCGGCGGCCGTTTGGCACCCGGCGGCACGAACGCGGGCGCATCCTGCGGCTTCGCCGCGAAGGCAGGCGGAATGAACCAGGGAGCCGGGTCCGCATCCTCCGCCGCGTCAGGCTCCGGCGCCAGATGCGGGATGGGCGGGGGCGGCCGGTCGAGCTCGGCCACAACGGCCTCGCCGGGCATGGGCGAGGGCGCGGGAGCGGGCGCTCGGATCACCGGGTCCGGCGCCAGCGGATTGGTCGCCAAGGTGGAGCGGAGCGAGCCGTCCGGGTCCACCGCGCGCTCGACCGTCCCCTTGAAGTCGAAGTTGCGGATTTCGCTGATGGAATTGCGCACTTCCTGAAGGTCGGCGTCGCGGACCATCTCGTCGACGTGGGTCTGGAACTCGGCGGCCATGCGGCGCGCCTTTTTGATCGCGCTGGTGACCGTTCGGATGGCGACCGGCATGTCTTTCGGGCCGATCGCGACTAACGCGACCACGCCGATCAGGGCGATCTCGGTCCAGGCAAAATCAAACATCTCGTGCGGCCCACTCCGGCGAGTTCCCTAGCATGCTCCGCGACGTCCGGAAACTCGGGTCAGGACGCGGGCGGCCCGGGCGGCGCGCCCGCATTCAGGGCGCGGGCGGCTCGACCAGCAGGTCCTCGCGCCGGGGCAGCGCCGCGCGGCTGGGCAGGCCGAACTGCGCAAGAAAGGCATCCGTGGTTTCCCACATGGTGGGCCGTCCCGGGCTTTCCCGCCGGCCGCAGGGCGCGATCAGCCCGGCTTCCAATAACGCATCCAGTGTCTGCTGGGACAGGGTCGCACCCCGGATCTCCTCCACCTCCGGCCGCGTGACCGGCTGGTGGTAGGCGATCACGGCGAGCGTCTCCATCGCCGCCCGGGGCAGCCGTCGCGGCACCTCGACCACCTTGCGCAACACGGGAGCGCGGGCGGGGG
>CAXUIE010000182.1:6510-6962 GCA_964250825.1 uncultured Acidisphaera sp.
CCCCGGCCCCCCCCGGGGCGGGGGGGGGGGGGGGGGCCGCCCGGCGGCCCCGCCCCCCCCCGCGGCCAGTTCGACCCCGCGTCCGGCATAACGCGCGGCCAGCGCGGCGATCACCGCCGCGGCATCCGCCTCGGCGGGAAGCACCTGCGACAGCGCCCGCGGCGTCACCGGCACGGCGCTGGCGAACACGAGCGCTTCGGCGATGCGCAAGCTCGCCTCGTCCGGGGCGGCGGCCGCCGCCGGGCCGGTCTCGTCGGTCACGCCCGGTCCTCCGGGACGGCCGAGAGAGGCGGCCCGAGCAGGATCGGCCCCCAATCGCGCTCCTGGCGTAGCCTGATCGCCCCGTCCCGCGCCATCTCCAGCCCGGCCAGCAAGGTGCTGGCGAGCGCCGCGCGGCGCGCCATCGCGGAGGCGCGCGCGTCAGGGGGGCCGCGGGCGCGCGGGCGCCAGGC